>JADGRR010000273.1 GCA_017880745.1 Burkholderiales bacterium | reverse complement strand
GAAAAGAACCACCTGCTGCTGTTTCAGGCCTCGCTTGAATGGCTGAAGGACGGCAAGGTGAACGGAACGCCGGAAGGCGTATTAAAGCTCGGCTACTAGTGTTTTCGAGGATTCACCGAGGGATTGGTGAATCCGTTTGCGGTTGTAGAACAGATATCAGTTGAGACCAGAGCTTGCGAACGGAAAGTGGGGTCGGGTCGAATCATTGGGCGGTGCCAGACGAGCTCGTGCGGGCGGAGCTATGATAAGTTGCACTCTTGGAATCCATCAGGCATCGATGCCACCGAGGAGAACAGACATGACCCGGGTCATTCGAGCGCTGATGGCGTTGGTTGTGGTGGCGGCGGGCGCAGCGATGGCGCGCGCGGCGCTGGCCGAGCCGCCGTTGATGGGCGTTGTCATCATGCACGGCAAAGGCGGCGCGCCAACCAGGTTCGTCGCCGGTCTGGCCAGCGCGCTTGCCGACAAGGGCTATCTGGTGGCCAACCTGGAAATGCCCTGGTCGGGCAGGCGCGATTACGACGTGAGCGTGAGCCGCGCGGAAGAAGAAGTGGAGTCGGCGTTGGCCGCGCTGCGCAGCAAGGGTGCGCAAAAAGTGTTCGTCGCGGGACATAGCCAAGGCGGCGTGTTTGCGGTGTACTTTGCCGGCAAGTACAGCGTCGACGGCGTGATCGCGATTGCGCCGGGCGGTGACACCGGCAGCCCGATCGTCCGCGAAAAGCTGGGCGAGTCGGTCGCACGCGCGCGCCAGGCGGTAGTCGATGGCAAGGGTGAGGTAAAACTCAGGCTCCTCGATTACGAGGGGAGCAGGGGAACTTTTCCGGTCGTCACCACCCCCGCCGTTTATCTCACGTGGTTCGATCCGGAAGGCGCCATGAACCTGGCCCGGACTGCGCTTGCGCTCAACTCGCAGACGCCGATCCTGTGGCTGGTCGCAAAGAATGACTATCCCGGATTGCGCAGGGCGAATATTCCCTTGTATGGCCGCATTCCGGCCAACCCGCTGAACGCGTTTTACGAGCCGAACTCCAGCCACCTGGAAGCCCCTTCCGCCTCGCTCGACGAAATCGTGCGCTGGACCAATGAAGTCGCGAATGCGTCAAGGCGCTGACGGCTTGGTGTAATTCGCTTGCCCAGGCCACGGCGGCGCGAAGGCGCTGCACTAAAACCCTGTTGGCCCAGTCGTTGATTGCGCTATCCTGTGGGGGTAGGATTTTTTGCCGGGGTCCAATCACCTCGAATCGATCCCATGCACCACCTCGTAGGTCTGATCGCAGCCGCCGTTTTCGCCTGCGCGTCGCTATCCTCCACTGAGGCACCGGCGGCGGTCGCGTATTACTTCAACTGGTACTGCCCGGAATGTTCCAGGATCGGCAGCGGCAGCAACGGCAGGGAAGGTCCGTTCGGGTCGCAGTCGGCATGTGAAGCCGCGCGCGCCTCGATGGGCGGGAGCCTGAACCTGCGCGGTTGCGGACCGGACTGCTTCTACCCGCAGCTTTGCCGATCCGAAGGCGCTCCCGACGCGCCGCCTGCCGCGCGTCAGTCTCCCGCTATGCCGCCGGCGTCGATTCAAGCTCCGGCAGCGCCGAGCTACGGCGTCAGCGGCTGGCGGCGCGCGGAAGAAGACCGGCGGGAGCGCGAGGAGGCGGAGCGCGAGGCACAAGCGCGAAGCGGCAACGGTACTCCCTCGGCGGCACGCCCGGATTTGGCCGTGCGCTGGCGCAACGCGGTCAGCTGGTACGCAGTCCGCAAGTCGGCGCAGGCGATTGAAATCGTGCTGGTCGAGACCTGCGCGACGACGGATTGCAGCCGCAAGATCTACCCGAACCGGCCGGTGTTTCGCGGAAGACTCGAAGCGGACCGGCTGATCGGGGTCGTGCTTATCCGCGCCGCCATCGAGTCTTGGCAAGACGGCACTCGCTGCTCGACGCCCGCCGGCGAATTTCCGCTCGAAGGAAAGCTCTCCGGCGACGGCCAATGGATCACCTGGGGAAAGGCCGAGTTTCCGGCGCAGCAAGGGTGCCGCGCTCCCTTGTTGTCGCTCGGCACCTGGAGGCGAGAGCCCTAGAAAACCTGTCCCGGTACCGGATCGATTTTCACTTACGCTCTGGTCGCGACGCAGGTTCCGGCGTCGATGCCGCAGGCGAGCCCGAAACGCGTTCCGCTCGGCGCGGCGGCCGCCTGCCAACGGCTGACCAGCGGTAAAAGCCCTGCTTGGCCAGTTCAACCGCGAACAGATAGACCAGCAGCATGCCCCCGAGGATGAAATAGAATTTGGCGGGCGGTGGCACAAATCCGAAATACGTTCCTATGGGCGTAAATGGCAGGAGCACGGCGATGGCAACAACTGCCAGCGAGGTTAAGGTCAGCAGCGGACTGGGACGGCTTTTCAGAGGGTTTCCACGGGTACGGATGATGAAAATCACCAGCACCTGGGTGCACAACGACTCGACAAACCAGCCGGTCTGAAACAGTTTCTCGTCGGCATGCAGGACGGCCAGCATGATGTAGAAAGTCAGGAAATCGAACACGGAGCTGATCGGCCCGATCACGAGCATGAAATTGCGGACGAATTTCATGTCGAGCACACGCGGGGCGTGAATATCCCCCGCGTCCACCTTGTCCAGCGGGATTGGTATTTCCGAGATGTCGTAGAGAATGTTGTTGAGCAGGATCTGCGTCGGCAACATCGGCAGGAAAGGCAGGAACAGCGCGGCTCCAGCCATGCTGAACATGTTGCCGAAGTTGGAGCTGGTACCCATCATGATGTACTTCATGATGTTGCCGAAGGTGCGTCGCCCCTCCAGAACGCCCGCGTGAAGCACATGCAGGTCCTGTTTCAGGAGGATCATGTCGGCCGCCTCTTTGGCCACGTCCACGGCCGAGTCCACCGACAGGCCGACGTCCGCCGAATGCAGGGACGGCGCATCGTTGATGCCATCGCCCAGATAGCCGACCACGTGGCCGCGGGCCTTGAGCGCCAGAATCACGCGGTTCTTCTGCGACGGATTGACCCGGCAGAACAGGTTCGTCGTTTCGACCCGGGCCTGCAGAGCGTGATCATCCATCTGCGCGATCTCCTTCCCGGTCAGGAGTCCAGTGACCGGAATCTTCAGTTGGGCGCAGACGTGCCGCGTGACCAGATCGCTATCGCCGGTCACGATCTTGATCGCGACGCCGACCTTTTTGAGCGCCTCGAGCGCGGCGCCAGCGCTCTCCTTCGGAGGGTCGAGAAAGGCTGCAAACCCGGCGAGTACCAGCTCCGTTTCGTCGCCCAACACGGCGTGGGGGTGGTCCAGCGGCACCTGGCGCCAGGCGATGCCGAGCACACGGAAACCTTCTTCCTCCAGCGCGTGGTACTGGGCGTGAATCGCAGCCAGCGCCGCCTCATCCACGGGGCGCTGCGGTTCGGCGCCTTCGGCTTCATAGTGCGTGCACAGCTCGACGATTTCGTCCGCTGCGCCTTTCACCACCAGCCAGCGCGTCGCGCCGTTATCGATCAGCACGGAGACGCGACGGCGCTCGAAGTCAAACGGAACCTCGTCGATTTTCTTCCAGGCACCGATCTCGATGTGCTGATGGGCAAGAATGGCTTCGTCGAGGGGGCTCTTCAGTCCTGTCTCGAAAAAGCTGTTGAAATACGCCAGTTCGAGTACCCGCTCGCTCGGCCGGCCTTGCGCATCCACATGCTTTTCCAGGCGGATTTTCGCCTCGGTCAGGGTGCCGGTCTTGTCGGTGCAGAGGACATCCATCGAGCCCAGATCCTGAATGGCGGACAGTCGCTTGACGATCATTTGCTTCCTCGCCATGCGCAGGGCGCCGCGCGACAGCGTGACCGAGATCACCATGGGCAGCAGTTCCGGCGTCAGCCCGACAGCGAGGGCCACGGCGAACAGGAAGGACTCCAGCCAGGGTTTGTGGAAAAAGGTATTCACGAGCAGCACGAACATCACCATGAGGACGGTCAGCCGCATGATCAGCATGCCGAAGCGGCGGGTGCCGATTTCGAACGAAGTCGGCACCGACGGACGGGAAACGCTATCGGCGATTTCTCCGATGGCGGTAACGGTCCCGGTCTTGACCACCAGCACCCTGGCACTACCGCTGATGACCGATGTGCCCATGAACACCGCGTTAGTGGCTTCCTGAAGATCGGTGGCGGTATCAGCCAGCACGCCCGGTCGTTTTTCCACCGGGTAGGACTCACCCGTCAGCAGCGCCTGCTTGACGAAGAAATCACGCGCTTCAAGCACTCTTCCGTCTGCCGGAATCAGATCGCCGGCCGAGAGCAGCACCACGTCGCCGGGCACCACCTGGGTCACCGCGACCTCCAGGGGTTTGCCATCGCGCATCACGACGGCTCGTACGGAAACCGATAGTCTTAATTTTTCCGCAGCCGCGTTGGCGCGATACTCCTGGACAAAATCCAGCGTGACGGAGAGCAAAACGATGAAGCTGATGATGAGGAAGTTGGTGACCTCCCCGGTAAACGCCGAAACCGCGCTGGCGACTAGGAGGATGATGACGAGAGGATTCTTGAAGCGGGCGAGATACTGCAGCAGCAGCGACTTCTCCTGCCGTTCTCGGAACAGGTTGGGGCCGAATCTGGCAAGCCGGGCTTGGGCCTCGGCGCCCGACAAGCCTGCAGCCTCGGTCGCGCGCTCAGCCGCCCCTCCCGGCGGCGGCTCAAGCCACCAAGGCCGGAGCGGCGAGTCTATAGGCATTTCACTGGCCCGGAATCAGTCCGACGCGAAATGGTGGTAGTGCGGGGCATGCAGCTATCCGATAGCCACAGCTGATTCCCGGCCTGGCAATTCGCCGCACACAGGATCAGGCAAGTCAAGTTGACGGCATGGCTGTGACACAGCTACGGCCGTTTCCAGCTCGCGTCGGGATTGAACACCGTCATCCTGGATGCGACCGCGGCGGTATTTTTGCCCAGATTTTTTTCATAGACCACGCCGTCCTGGTTGACGATGAAACTCATGATGCCTGAATTGCCGTAACGCGCCGGGTAGGCGATCACTGCGAATCCGCCTATCAGTTTCCCCCTGACGATGTAGCGCTGCGCACCGCCCGTTGCATCCTT
>JADGRR010000272.1 GCA_017880745.1 Burkholderiales bacterium | reverse complement strand
AGGATTTCCATCGCCTTGTCGCCGTCGATTTTGCCGTTCAGTCGCCGCGCCACCTCGTACATCGCCGCCATGCCGTCCCAGGCGCCCACCGCCATGAAATTGGCACGCTGCTTGGTGCCGGCGACTTCGGCATACGCCTTGAGAAAGGTCTTGTTCTCCGCGCTGTCGTGCGCGACCGAATAGTGCTGCGTCGTGATCACGCCGAGCGGTGCATCGCCCATCGCCTCGATCACGCCGTCTTCGGTGAGGTCGCCCGTGGCGATCAGCTTGATGCCGGCCTTGTCGAGTTCGCGCTCGGCGAATCCCTTCATGAAGCCCACCGCCTGCTCACCCGCCGGCAGGAACACGAACACCGCCTGCGGCCGCGCGTCCTTGATCCGCTGCAAAAATGGCGCGAACTCGGGGTTGCGCATCGGCGTGCGCACATCGCCCAGGATCTGTCCGCCGCCTGCAGTGAACGTCTTCTTGAACTGGGTCTCGGCGTCGATGCCCGGGCCATAATCGGCAACCAGCGTGTAGGCTTTGGTGATCCCGTTCTTGAGCGCCCAGGTGGCGAGCGGCGCAGTAACCTGCGGCAGCGTGAACGACACGCGGGCGATATAGGGTGAGCGCGTGGTGATGATCGAAGTTGCGGCGTTCATGACGATCATGGGCTTCTTCGCTTCCGACGCAAGCGACGCGACCGCCAGCGCGCTCGGCGTGAGCCCGAAGCCGGCGAGGAAGTCGACCTTGTCGTTGGTGACGAGTTCCTGCGCGACCCGCTTGGCCACATCCGGCACCCCGGTCGTGTCTTTTACGATCAACTCGACCTTGCGCCCGGCGACGGTGTCGCCATGCACCTTCATATAAGCACGCGCGCCGTTCATCATCTGCATGCCAAAGTCCGCAAACGCCCCGCTCATCTCCAGCACCATGCCGATCTTGAGCGGCTCCTGCGCCGAGGCCGTGGCTGCGATCAGCAACGCCGCCGCCGATACCAACAGTTTCAAATAGTGTCTCAACATGGTCTTCTCCTCCTTTTTTTCAGTTATTGATGCCTGCCCAGCGCGCGATTGCGCGCGGGCCGCCGCCCGTTGCTCCGGGGCGGCAAACGAACGGCCCGGTGTATGACCCGGGTGCATGGCGCGGTTTCCTGAGCGCATGCGGACGGTCGTTTGCGATCGGATGCGCGATATCGGCGCTATTCGAAATAGTGTCCGCGCCGAACCGTCTTGATGCGGTACAGCGCCCAGGGTAGCGCCCGCATCATGTAGAGCGTGCCGGCGTCCGTGCCGCGGCCGAACCCAAGCTGGATGGTGAGGATTCCAGGGGGCGGCGCCAGCCGCTCGATCATCTCTCCCGCGGAATTGAGCACCACGATATCTCCCTTGGGGTCCTTGGGGTTGCCGTTATGCAGGGCCACGTACAGATTGCCGTCGGTGTCCATCGTCATCCCGTCGGGTGACACATCCATCCGGCGAAGCAGGAGCCTGCCGTTCGAGACGCTGCCGTCGGCACCCAAATCGTAGCCGACCAAGCCGCCGCCGCCACCTTCGATGCCGAAGCGGTCTTTTGCCGGGCCGTTCGGGTTGATCGGCAGCGTTGTCGAGCCGCTTACCGCCACGTACAGCCGCCTGCCATCGGGCGATACCTCGATGCCGTTCGGTCTGAAGAGATCATCGATGATCCGGGTGACTTTTCCGTTCGTGTCTACGCGGTAGACTGCATTGGGGAGCTCCATCGGCTCGGTGCCGATATAGCGTGCATCGGTGAAATAAATTCTCCCTTGAGCGTCGGAAGTCAGGTCGTTTGGCGCGTTGAGGCGCTTGCCCTGAAACGCGTCGACCACCACCGTGGTCGCGCCCGTCGTGAGGTTGCGCCGCAAAATTGCCCGTCCACCGCCATCGGCACCCTGCGTGATGAGCAGATCGCCATGCTTGTCCACATGCAGGCCGTTCGATTGGCCGCTTGGCTCCATATACTTGTCGGCGCGGCCGGTCGCCGGGTCGTAGCGCCAGATCGTGCCTCCGGTGTTGTTCTCCTTCACCGCCGCCGTTGGCATGATGTCGCTCATGTACAGTCTGCCGTCCTTCGCGGCGACCACCCCTTCGCCGAACACGCGGCCCGCGCGCGATATTTCCTCCCAAGCGGCGCCAGGAGCGGCGATTCCGGTCGGGCCACTTGTAATGCCTGCGCAAGCGGCAAGCAGGCCGCACCCCAATCCCAGGAGAGGGAGCGTGTAGCTACGGTGATGCAGGAATGGTTTCATGACGGCTCTCCCCTTTTAAGATTCGACTTCCCGCGAACGCGCAATGATACCGCGGGATAATCTTCTACTATCAAGGACAGGAAATTCAACGACGCGTGGATGATGGAGGAAATCACCCGCGTCCGCGGCGTTTCGTGCAAGTATCGCATTATCAGTTTGCGTTTAACACACAACACGGATATGTTTTTCCGGGTACCGGGCTCACCAAACAGTACCCGCGGTGGTTCGTCAGCCTTCAACAAATGGAAGATCTAGACTTCAAATGTCGTGCCCTCAATTCCGGGCGTGACCCGATAGCCGGGCTTCGACTCTTCAATGGCCTCCGCCATCAGACGGTCGAGGTCGGTGTCGGTGTGGTCGGGGTCGTGGTGAAACGGCACCAGCTGCTTCACCTCGGTCAGCGTTCCGAAGGCCAGCGTTTGATTGAGCGAGCTATGTCCCCAGCCGCAGTGGCCGGGATACTCGGCGGCGCTGTATTGGCCGTCGTGAATCAGCAAATCCGCTTCCGCAGCCAGCATTGCACCCGAAGTCCATTCCCGCGGCAGGGACGGAAAGCGCAGCGCGGCAAGCGCGGGTTCGTGGTCGGGCAGGTAGGTCAATACGCCTCCTTTTAGCGCTGTAATGCGGTACCCCACGGTGGGGCCGGGGTGACACACCAGCGCGGAACAGATGCGGAATTCCCCGATGTCAATGTCTCTGGAGGAGATGTCGTGAAAGGTCAGCTTGCACGGCAGTTCAGACATATTCACCGGAAACAGCGGAGGCGAAAGATAACGCATGAGGCGCGCCTGCAATCGCAGCGTGGTGCTGCCCGGGCCCCAGATATGCACCTCGACGTCGGGCCGATAGAGCGGAGCGAAAAATCCCAGCCCCTGGATGTGATCCATATGCAGATGCGTCAACAGTATGTCCACGCGGCGCATGGATTCGGGAATTGTCGCTGCCAGACGGTGGATGCCCGTGCCTGCGTCCAGCACCAGCATCGTACCCTCGCGCCCGACGACGCCGACGCACGACGTGTTTCCCCCGTAGCGCGCCGTCTCCGGTCCGGGCGTGGCAAGCGAGCCGCGCGTGCCCCATAGCGTCACCTGCATTTCAAACTTCCCAGAAAATCATCTGCGCGCCGAGGAACTGGCGTTCCTCGCCGATCAGCGGAAATGCCGTGATGCTCACGTGCAGCCACTCGCGGCGCCCGCATCGCATCCACACCGTCCGGGAGAAGGGCTTGCGCTCGGAAAGCGCCATCATCATGGGCCGGTCTTCTTGTGCGATCGGGTTGCGCGCCTCGTCGGCGACCGCGAACAGTCCGCTCCACGCGTCGGCGGGCATTTCCCCCGTTTCTTCAAAACGTTGATCCAAAATTACCTCGGCCGGCTCGTTGTAGAATATGAGCGTTCCGTCGGTGTCCACGATGAGAATGGGCGTGGCAAGGCTGCTGGCCAGTTGCCGGGCCAAAATGATCTGTATCGGTTTGGGAGATGGAATCGCGTTGCCTCTTAAGAAGAAAATAAAATCTCGCGCATTCGTCGCCGGACGACTGTGCCATGGAGAATCTGGTGTAATCGATCTGGGCGGATTCCGGGACGGCGCACATCACCAGGATAAAGCGCTTCAATAGCGCTTTCATGTCCATCCATGCTACACCTGCGACCTCCGGTCATTATGCGTTGCATCCAAGTCGCTTGTCCGTCTGTTACCGCGCATTGTGCGATCATTGTTCGCCCGATTGCCGTGGCGCCTGCCATGGCCGGGGCGAAACCGAGCGCGGACGCGCTGCAGGCGCTGCGTTGCCCCAAGGCCGCAATAATACCGCTTGAATGGCCGGTAGTGGGCGGGAGCGCTCTGTGGATGAGGGAAACCTGGAAAAGTGACCACCACCTGAGTCATACTGCAGCTTAAAAGGGGTGGGGCCAACATAGATGCGAACCCCGGGCCAGATTTGGGTGCATACCAATAGCGGTGGCTACCCCATTGGCAGCGCCAACCGCCTGCGCGACTACTGCAAGCGGGAGAACGTCGCGGCGATGCCTGAACCGGTGAAGAAATTCGTCAAGGATTGAACGGACTGGTCAAAAAGATACCGCGATATGGCGCAAGCAAACTCTAAACCTTTAGCTGGAAGGATTGCGCTTGTCACCGGCGCGAACACGGGCATAGGGCGGGTCACAGCTCTACAGCTTGCAAAGCAGGGCGCTCACGTATTCGTCGCCTGCCGATCCGCCGAGCGCGCGCAAGCGGTGCTCGAGGAGATCCGCGCTCAGCCTGACGGCGGCAAAGCCGAGTTGCTGTCGCTCGAGCTTGGCGATTTCACATCGATACGCCAATGCGCAAAGGCTTTCCTCGCGCGCGACTTGCCGCTGCACCTTTTGATAAACAATGCGGGCCTCGCGGGCGCGCGGGGCTACACCAAGGAGGGTTTCGAGCTCGCTTTCGGTGTCAATCACCTGGGGCATTTCCTCCTCACACAGCTTCTCCTTGATCGCATCAAGGCTTCGGCGCCCGCGCGCATCGTCACCGTGGCGAGCAATGCGCACTATCGGGCGCGAAGCATAGACTGGCAAGCGGTTCGCGAGCCCACGCGCACGGCAACGGGCTTGCACGAGTATGGTGTCTCAAAGCTGGCAAATGTCCTTTTCAGCGCGGAGCTCGGCCGCAGGCTCGCGGGCAGCGGAGTCACGACCTATTCCCTGCACCCGGGCGTCGTGGCCACCGAGGTTTGGCGCTCCGTGCCGTGGCCACTGAGCTGGCTGCTGAAACTTGCGCTGATTTCCCCGGAAAAAGGAGCACGGACCAGTTTGCACTGCGCGAGTTCCGCGGACGCGGCGGCGGAAACGGGCCTCTACTATGACGAATGCCGTCCCAAAAC
>JADGRR010000271.1 GCA_017880745.1 Burkholderiales bacterium | reverse complement strand
TCTCGGGCCAGTTCATATCGCCGCCGCCTGCGCCGGCTGCCCGCAACAAGACGCCCGCTCGCAGACATATTTCTGTGCGGCAACGTTGCCGTCACAAGCTTAGGGAGCAAGTCGTGGCTCAACCGATCAGCATCCAGTTCACGCGCTTTTCCGCTTTTTACTCGCCGCTCATCGCCACCATCGCTGGTGGGTTCCTCAAAGAGGAAGGCTTCGAGCCGAAGTATTCGATCGCCGCCCCTGGCAAATCCGCGATTGCCGGCCTGGCGGACGGCAGCGTGCAGGTGGCGCAGTCGGCGCCCTCGCAGGGGTTTGGCCCCTTGGAGAAGGGAGAATTGCCGCCCGCCGTCCATTTTGCCCAGATCAACGAAAAGGACGGGTTCTTTATCGCCGCGCGCAAACCCGACCCGAAATTCACCTGGGACAAGCTCAAGTCCGGCAAGACACTGGTCGATCACGGCGCCCAGCCGCTCGCGATGTTCAAGTACGCGTGCTTCAAAAAGGGCATTGACTGGAAGTCGCTGTCCATAGTGGACGCAGGCATCGACACCATGGATCAGGCATTCCGCAACGGCACCGGGGACTACATTCACCAGCAGGGGCCGGCGCCGCAGCAGCTCGAGCATGACGGTATCGGCCACGTGGTCGCTTCGGTGGGAGACGCGATCGGCCCGCTCGCCTTCTCGAGCCTGGCGGCAACGCGTCAATGGCTGGCTACCGACGAAGCGAGGCGCTTCACGCGCGCCTACCGCAAGGCGCGCGCCTGGCTGATTGCCACGCCGGCGCCCAGGATCGCCGAGGTGGAGGCGTCCTTCTTCCCCAACATCCATCGCGACGTGCTGACGCAGACCATTGCGACCTACCAGAAGCTCGGCTGCTGGCCACCGCACCTCGAGATCACGCGACCCGCCTTCGAGGTGACGTTGGACGTGTTCCAGCACGCGGGCCTGATCACCAGGCGTCACCAATACGAGGACGTGATCGCCCAGCCTCCGGCCTAAATGGACCGGCGCCCGCATTGAACATTGGCAGGTCTTGCGGCTTCACCGAACAACGAACAATATGGCGCAGAATCTGACACCCCGGGACGGCACCTTATCGTGGAATCTCTGATCTCCATTCAGTCGCTGTCGCTGGTGCTGCTGCTTCTGGGAATCGGGCTGGCTTTTTCCCGCATTCGCCTGTCAGGCTGGGTTCTGGGCTGGATACTTCTCAGCGGGGCGCTGCTGCTGCAAGGGTTCCGCAGCATGCTGGGCTATTTTTCCGAGCACGGCGGCCTGGATGCCACCGCATACACCGCCGCCAACGACTGGATGGGACTCGGATTCTCGCTGCTCATCGTCGCCTCAATGCATATGATGCGGGCAGTATTTGCTGCGCACAGGCTGGCAGATGAGACCCTCCACGTTGTCAGCGCCGCTGCCGAGGATGCCATCATCATGATGGACAACACGGGGACGGTCGCGGCCTGGAACGAGGCGGCGCAGAGAATTTTTGGCTATAGCGAGCAGGAAGCGCAAGGAAAGAAGCTGAGCGAGTTGATTGTCCCGGAACGCTACCGCGCCGATTTCGAGCAGGGGTTCAGCCCTTCCGGCTGCGCGCCGCGGGGGCCGGCCACGAGCAAGCCCATGGAGCTTGCAGGGCTGCGCAAGGGCGGGACGGAAATCGTCACCGAATACACGCTTTCCAGGTTGAACATAGACCGAAGATGGCACGTGATCTACATCGTCAGGGATATCACCGAACGCAAGCTGGCGGAGGACGAAATTCACTGGCTCAACCAGAGCCTCGAGCAAAAGGTGATGGAAGGAACGCGGGAGCTGAAGCGCTCGAACGAGGAACTCGAGGCCTTTTCCTATTCGGTTGCCCATGACTTGCGTACCCCGCTAAGGAGCATCAACGGCTTCAGCGCAATTCTGGCCGCAGAGCACGCCAGCGCGCTCGACGCCACAGCGCAAGACTATCTGCAGCGTATCCGGGCGGCAACCGGGCGGATGGGCGATGTCTTGGACGACCTGCAGGCTCTGGCGTATGCCAGCAGGACCGAGTTGCAGCGGCACGCGATCGATCTGAGTGCCATCGCGAGCGAGGTGGCGGCCAGCCTCAGGGAGAGGGCCCCGCAACGCCGGGTCGAATTCGTCATCGCCCCGGGCATGGTGGCGAGCGCTGATCCCGGCCTGATGCGCATTGCCCTGGAGAATCTATTTGGAAATGCCTGGAAATTCACCTCGAAGCGGGAGATTGCGAAGATCGAGTTCGGCCTCACGACAGCCGAAGGCGAGCAGACCTATTTCGTGCGTGACAACGGCATCGGCTTCGACCCGGCATTCAGCGGCAAGCTGTTCGGGCAGTTCCAGCGCTTGCACGCGGACAAGGAGTACGAGGGAACCGGCATAGGATTGGCGATCGTGGCCCGCGTGATTCGCCGGCACGACGGACAGATCTGGGCCGAGGGCGCGGTCGAACAGGGCGCCACATTTTATTTCACTCTCGCTTAGAGGCTGGTGCAACGCGAGGGGACACGCGCCGTCATGCTCCCCGAATTCAGGGACTGTTCCAGTCATTCTCCAGCAGCAGCCTCATCGATCGGCTCGCGTTGGCGGTTTCCGGGAACGCAGGGAAGACGCGATCACGGCACGTCGTTGATATCTCCCGCAGGCCCCTCATGGTGGGGGCGCGGCTCATGCGCCGGCTGAACCGGCGCGCCGCCGATAGGCACCGCGCGGGACAGGAACTCGATCACGGCATTGCCGAAGATGTCATTGCGGTCTCCGGCCACCATGTGAGCTGCGCCGGTGACATTGACATACTCGCTGTGAGGACACAGCCTCAGAAAATCCTGGGCGCCCTCCTCGCTGAGCACATCCGAGAGGCCACCCCGGACCAGCAGGGTGGGTAACGCCAGCCTTCTTGAACAGGCTTCCAGACGTTCCCGGCGTCGTTCAAGGTCGCGCCTCATGGGACGGAACCGTGGATCCCAGTGCCAGTGGTACCTGCCGTCCGCGCCGAGACGCACGTTCTTGGCCAGTCCATCCAGATTTTTCGGGCGTTTGCGGTGGGGCTGGTAGTTGCCGATGGCCTCCGCCACCTCTTCCAGAGAACTGAAACCCTCGGGCTTCTGGCTCATGAACGCCTGAATCTTGTTAATTCCGTCCGTTTCGATGCGCGGGGCAATATCGACCATGACCAGAGCGGTCGCATCCACGCGATCCTCGCCAATGGCGACGAGGCTGGTCCCGCCTCCCATGGACGCGCCGACGAGAACCGGACGCCGGTTGCCGAGCGCGGCGACCACACACTTGAGATCCTCGACCATGACATCCTGCCCGTAGAGTCCGTCGGGGGCCCAGTCCGAATCCCCATGACCGCGCGCATCAAAGGCGATGGCGTAATAGCCGGCGGCCCCAAGTATTTCGCCGGCCCCCTTCCACGCATGGCGGGTCTGCCCGCCACCGTGCTGAAGGAGTACCAGCGGCCCGTTCGCGTCACCCCACGCGTCCCCAGCGATCCTGACCCCGCCAACGCCCTTCCAGAAGTGCATCGGCTCGGGGGTTCCCGGAAGTCTGGCACCCGCGCTCATTGCGGGTTTGCGTTGAACCCGCAAGCTCCGGGGCCGCCCGGGTTGCCGCAGCTTTGGCACGGCGCCGGAAGCTCCGCGCGAGCCGGCGCGGCGCCAGTGATCGTCGCGAACGCGGACAGCTTCTTGCGCAATTCGGTGCCGTGGCAGCCCGGACACTGTGGCGGGGGAGATGACTTGCGCACCAGGGTTTCGAACTCCGTCCCGCAAGAGGCGCATTCGTACTCATATATGGGCATGATGTTTAGCCTCCGGTGAAATGAGCTGATCTCTGAAAACGGTCACGCGGTGATGCAAACTATTTGCCGCGTGCGTCCCGCACGACCTTTCGCAGGGCAAGGACGCGCTTGAAACAGTCCGGACAGACGTAGCGGATGCCGCTGCCGAGCTGGTTGCGGGATAAGGGACGCATGGTGGCAGCATCGACCAGGCGCCTGCACTCCGGGCACACCTTGATTTTTGAGGGGTCCTTACCCATCGCTTCGCCCCGATGCCTCGACTAACTGCGCCTAACGGAATTGCCGTCAGGCGCCCGGTCCAGGGGAGCACGAGGGGACGGGTCCCCTCGTATTGTTCGGTGCTTCAACGTTTTCATATCCGGGCATTTTATCCTTTTCCCGCGTTGCCTGTCTCGTCTGCCGCTCTCATATTCGCAGACCGATTGGCGCCAGACCGGCCGGCCATTTTCAGAATGCAAGCGATGGCAGTAATATAGGGGCGTACCCGCGTGTTCAACGCCTTGTCCGGATGCACGAGGAGCAAGACCATGCCCACCGATACGCTTGCCAGACTGCAACTCCCCAAGCGCGCCTTTGCCATCGTGCTGGCGGGCGGACGCGGCACACGCCTGAAACAGCTCACCGAGCGCAGGGCAAAACCCGCCGTGTATTTCGGCGGCAAATTCCGCATCATCGATTTCGCCCTGTCCAATTGCCTTAATTCCGGAATCAGGCAGATCGGCGTCGCAACCCAATACAGATCGCACAGCCTGCTGCGGCATCTGCAACGGGGCTGGTCGTTTCTGAAGACCGAAATGAACGAATTCATCGACCTGCTGCCGGCGCAGCAGCGCATCGACGAAGCGGTCTGGTACCGCGGCACAGCGGACGCGGTGTTCCAGAACATCGACATCATCCGCGACAAGAGACCGCAACTCATCGTGGTGCTGGCGGGCGACCACGTCTACAAGATGGACTATTCACTGCTGCTCACCGACCACGTCGAAAGGGGCGCTCAATGCAGCGTCGCCTGCATCGAAGTGCCCATCGCGGACGCGAGTGGCTTCGGCGTGATGGCGATCGACCGGTCGCGCCGCATCACCGACTTCGTCGAGAAACCGGCCAATCCGCCGGCGATTCCGGGCAAGCCGGAGCGCGCACTTGCCAGCATGGGAGTTTACGTGTTCAACGCCCAGTACCTCTACGACGCGCTGGCGCGCGATGTCGCCGATCCCGCCTCGAATCACGATTTCGGCAGGGATATCGTCCCCCAGGCGGTACGCCGCGGCGAGGCGGTTGCGCATCCGTTCGACAACAGTTGT
>JADGRR010000270.1 GCA_017880745.1 Burkholderiales bacterium | reverse complement strand
GCACGCGGTGCGCCGATGGCGTGTTGAGCACGTATTCCAGCCAGCCGAGTTTGGGTATCCAGGTCGCATGGATCCAGAACTGGTAGAGCAGATTCAGCGTCAGCGTCGCCAGCACCACGCGCACCGGAAAGCCCAGCCAGATCATGGGCAGGAAAAAGAATGTCGTGCCGGTCAGCCTGCCGAACATGCCGATGCGGTATGCCGCCGACAGGTTGAGTTGGTTCGGCGAATGGTGCACCGCATGGTTGCCCCAGAACCAGCGCACCCGGTGCGCGGCGCGGTGGTACCAGTAGTAGCAGAACTCCTGCCCGATGAACAGCACCAGGAACGCCTGCCACGTGTCGAGCTGCATCGTCGCAATCCTGTGCGCCCAGACATAGTCGACCGCGGGCGCCGCGATCGACAGGGGCAGGAAGATCGACACTGCCGTGCGCCCGACGAGGTCGAACACCGAAACCCCCATCGCCTTCCAATCGTAGCTTTGCCGGCGCGACAGGACCACGGCCTCGACCAGCGAGGAGAACAATACGGTCGGCAAAGCGACGAACAGCAGGAATTTTTCAATCGGGTTCATGAAATTTGATGGATCCCGCACAAAAATGATTTTTTAGTATTCCACAATCAGGCCAGGGCGGCCAGCAGGCCCGCGGCTTCGGGGTAGTCGCGCTCGAGCAAACCGATGGCGCGCCTCGCCCCTGCCTTCGCCTTGGAACGCAGCGCCTTGTCCATGGCGTCGATCGCATCGTGCAACATGAATTCCTGGTCCTGCGACATCGCCGCCGCCAACAGTGCCGCCTGAACCACGTCCTTGTGGCTCTTCGGATCGTTGCCGCCGCGCAAGGTGTACACCGCGAGCTTGTGCACGCAGAAGCGGCCGCCATGCGGCACGATTACCGGGACAATGCGCTCCCGTCCCAGCAATACCGATTGCGTCGTCCGTTCGAGCAGGAATTTCAGGTGCGGCAATCCGGTCGCGTGCGCACCCAGTTCGCGCACGGCCACGGTTTTGAACGGTTCGCCCTTTGCCGGGACCAGTAAATCCACCTTGAGCTTCTTTCCACGCACCTTGAACGAAGTCGGCGGCTCCTTGCGCTTCAACTGTGGAACCTCGTGAAACGGCAGTCCTGTCTCGCCCAACAATTTGAGCAAGCCGCCCTCGGGGAGCGCCGCGATCTGGATCGGCCCGGCGCGCGCAAGGTCGACGTCCTCGGTCATGGCGAACGACATGTCCGCGACGCCTAGTTCATTCAGGATCGCCCCGAACGCATGCGTGCCGACCAGAATTCCGCCGTTGCCAAAAATGCCGGCGTTGAACAGCGCCGCCACCGTGACCAAAGCGGAGTTGTCGGTGCTGTGGAAACCCACTTTTCGCAAATCGCGGCTGTAGCCCGCCAGGATCGCGGCCTCGCTCATTTCGGCGTTCGCCCGCTCCACCTTGGTCGCAGTGCCCGCGTCGCCTTCAGGGCCGAGATACTCGGTGACGCGCTTGCCGGAGGCGTCGTAGCGGTAACGATAGACGAAACGTTTGCCGGCGCGTTTTTCCGTCTGCAGGGTGCCTGCCGTGAGCAGCGGAATCTGCCGTTGCGCGAGCGCCAGCTCCTTCGCTTGAGCGTAGGCGGTTCGAAAGGACAGGTCGAAGAATTTGAGTTTCAAGTTCCGTCCTCCGATTGTGGAATACGATCACATTATATTCCACAATGCCGGCAAAGAGAAGAATTGCCCGCGGCAAACTACGGAAGGATCAAAGGGGCCACCGTGAGATATCCCGGGTTTGGTGGACACTTCAGTTAAGGAACCAGGGACTAAGGGATTATGAGTCCACTGCTCGTTCCCCCACCTAACTAGCCGATAGAAAAATTACGTTTCATCTACTTGAACGCAGCGATCGCACGCGCCGCCCCGCTGAGCTCGAGTATGTGCATGCCGGTATGGGCGCGGTCGACGATGTAGATATAGCCGCGGTCGTCGACTTCGACGTTGTTGGTCTGGATCACGCCGCTGCAGCGCTCCGCTCCGGCGTCGGTCCTGACGCAACGCTTGTCGGTCTTGTCTGTGGCCGCCGGGATGTAATAGCCGATTTCCTTCGGCTGGTACGGATTACGGATGTCCACCGCGCGCACGCCGGCGTTGAAGTGGGCGAAGAACATGATGCGCTTGTAATAGATCGGGCTGAAGCTCTCGTTCGAGGAATGGGTGCCGAAGCGCCCGCCGCGGCTGCAGAAATTGCCGCTCGCTTCGGGCACGGTCCAGCTCGCCACCGCGAGCGGCTTCGATTCGTCGCTCACGTCCACCATCCGCATCATCTGCCGCGGTTCGCGGCATTCCTCGGCCAGGGATTCGCTGGTGACCACGACGAAGTCGTGCGTGCGGCCCGCCTTGTCCTTCGCGGATTCGGCGACGTGCATGCCGAGCAGCGGAAACGCGGTGTGCGCGCCCGCATCCGGTCCCAGGTCCAGCCTGCCGATCTGCGGATAGAGCAGGTTTTCCGGCGTGGGCTGTTTCGCTCCGTGAAGCAATTTTTCCCGGTCGACGATCTGCAGGATGCCGCGGCTGCTGGTGCCGTAGCCGAAGTAGACGCGGTTGCCCTTGGGTCCGGTGGAAATCGGGCCGTGCAGTTCGGTCGGCACGTCCCCGGTCGCGTCCGGCTGCTGCCCCGGCAGGCCGAAATCGCGGATGAATACCGGCTTTGCCGGATTGCCGAGATCGTAGATCTGGGTCATGCGCCGGGTGCGCCAGCCGGGCGCGCCGGAGACGAGGTAGGCGATGCCGCTGTCGCACTCCCACCAGCTCTTGTGCGTGCCGCGGAGTTTGCTCACCACCGTGCTCACCAATGCCGGCCTGGCCGGGTCGGTGACATCCCACAGCTCCTGCGCGCTGCTGCCGAACGGGCGCAGCAGGTACACCTTGCGCTTGTCCGCGCGCGGCAGTTGGGCGCCGTCGCACACGCGCACCATCTGCGCGCCGCCCGCCTCCGCGCGGCCGGCCTCGCCCGGAATGTGGGCGAGCAGTTTCGGCCGCCGCGGGTCGGTCACGTCGAGGATCGCGGTGCCGCTGTCTTCGAGCGCGCCGGTGAGCTCGTTCGGCAGGTGGTCGCCATGCAGGCCGATGTAGGCGATCCAGCGTCCGCCCTGCGCGTGCACCAGCGGCTGATAGGCGCTGCGCCCCTGCAGGTCGTGGTAGCCCACGAGTTCCATGTTGAGCTTTTCCACGTGGTCTTGCGCCAGCGCCGCCATGACCAGCGCCGGCCCGAGCACAATCGACAGCAGTATCCGGCACCAGAGCATGGAAGTCTCCCGAAGTTCGATGAACTATAGTTGCTTTCTGCGTCGCCGGCTATTCCGGTAAACTGGCACTCCCGCAATCTGCCCGGAATCCCATGCGCGAACTCGCACGCAACACCATCTATTCGAAACGCGCATTCGCGGCGATCGGCAAACCATGAGCGCGGCCTCGACCGCCCGACTCGACGCGCTGTCGCTGGGATTCCGCGAACGCTTCCTGTCCTACGACGAGCTCACCCGGCAGGTTCGTGCATGGGCCGACGCGTTTCCGGACCTGTGCCGCGCGACGTCGATCGGCCGAACTCCGGAGGGACTTGAGCTCTGGCTGTTGACGCTCGGTCCCGATCCCGATCGGCCGCGACCCAGCGCCTGGATCGACGGCAACATGCATGCGAGCGAACTGTGCGGGTCGAGCGTCGCCCTGGCCGTTGCCGAGGACATTCTCCGGCTGCACCTGCGACAGGACGGCGAGGGGGCGGGTCCGGCCTTGTCCGGGTTGGCGGCGGCGCGCTTGCGCGAGGTCCGCTTTTACATTCTGCCGCGGATGTCGCCTGCCGGGGCGGAAGCGGTCCTCACCAGCGGCCGCTACGTGCGCTCGGTGCCCCGCGACGAGCGGCCGGCGCGGTCGCACGCGTACTGGCGCTGCGGCGACGTCGACGGCGACGGGCTCGCATTGTCGATGCGGATTCGCGACCCGGGCGGCGAGATGGTCGAGTCGACCGATTTGCCCGGATTGCTCCTGCCGCGCACCATCGACGACTCCCCGCCCTACTACAAGGTCTATCCCGAGGGCGTGATCGAGAATTTCGACGGGAAGAACGTGCCGACACCGCACTTCCTGTCGGATAACCAGACCGACCTCAATCGGAATTTTCCCTTCTCCTGGGCGCCGGACTCGAGGCAAGAGGGCGCGGGCGCATTTCCGTTGAGCGAGATCGAGTCGCGCGCGGTGGTCGAATTCACCACGCAGCATCCGGAAATCTTTCTCTGGCTCAACCTGCACACCTTCGGTGGCGTGTACATCCGGCCGCTGGGCGACAAGCCGGACACCAAGATGAACCAGGAGGATCTGGCGCTCTATCGCCAGCTCGGAGCCTGGGCCGAGGAGCTCACGGGCTATCCGATGGTATCGGGCTGCGAGGAATTCCTCTACGAGCCCGATACGCCGCTCCACGGCGATCTCACCGACTACGCGTATCACCAGCGCGGCGCCATCGCCTACGTCGTCGAACTCTGGGATCTGTTCAAACAGGTCGGCTTCGAGCGCAAGAAGCGTTTCGTCGACAACTACGTGCAGCTCACGCGCGAGGACATGCAGCGGATCGCGGCATGGGATCGCGACAAGAACGCGGGCCGCGTGGTCCGTCCATGGCGCGCGTTCGCGCATCCGCAGTTGGGCGACGTCGAAATCGGCGGCATCGATCCCCGCGTCGGTTTATGGAATCCGCCTCCGGAAGAGATGCCGCGGATCTGCGCGACGCAGGCGGCGCATTACCTGCGGGTGGCGGCGCTTGCGCCGGCCGTGGCCTTGGACGCCGTTGAGACCATGGCGCTGTCGCCGGAGCTGACGCGCGTGAGCGTCACCATCGCTAACCACGGCTACCTGCCCACCTACATTCTGGCATCGGCCAAGGCACTCACGCACAACGAGGCCCTGTGGGCTGACGCCCGCTGCACCGATTGCGAACTCGCCGATCCCGACCTCGCGCACCTCGAGATCGGTCACCTCGACGGCTGGGGTCGCGGCCTGTTCGATGGTTCCGGCGCGCTCTACTCCACGCTTACCCGGGGGACCACCGGAGCGCGCACGGTCTCGTGGGTGGTGCGTGGCCGCGGTG
>JADGRR010000269.1 GCA_017880745.1 Burkholderiales bacterium | reverse complement strand
GGCATTTATCTCGCGGGCCTTGCGGGGGTATTGGCGGCGGGAATGCTAGGTCTGCAGCCGACGATAGGCACATCGCTGATCATGCCGAGCTTCGTCGCCATCATTGTGGGCGGGCTCGGCAGCCTGCCCGGCACGCTGCTGGGCGGCCTGCTGATCGGCGTCGCCTCGGGCATTACCACCGTGTTCTTTCCGTCGGCGACCGAGGCGGTCATCTACGTAATGATGGGAGCTGTCCTGCTGATACGGCCGCGTGGCCTCCTGGGCGAAGAAGGGAGAACCCAATGAACGGCCTGAACAAGCAGAGCGCCAATGCGCTGATCTGGCTTATCCTGCTGACCATGCCCTACTGGATGGGTGCAATCGGCGGCTACACGGAGCTCGCTAGCCGCGTCGTCGTGTTCGGCTTGGCGGCGATGGCGCTCAATTTCCTGCTCGGCTTCACCGGCGTGCTCTCCTTCGGCCACGCGGCCTATTTCGGCCTCGGCGCCTACGGCACGGCCATGACCATCAAATACCTCGTACCAAGCACCCCCCTGAGCATTATCGTCGGTGTCGCCGTGGGCACCGTCGCCGCCGCCCTCATCGGCACCCTGATCGTCAAGCTGCGCGGGGTCTACTTCGCCATGGTGACCATCGCTTTTGCGCAGGTGTTCTACTTCATCACCTTCCGCTGGAATTCGGTTACCGGCGGCGACGACGGCTTGACCGGATGGACGCGGCAGGTGCTTCATCTGGGGGTCGCCAACATCGACATCATCGGCAACGACAAGGCGTTCTACTACCTCGTGCTCGCCGTGTTCGCCGTCGCCGTCGGCATCATGGCGCTGCTGTTGCGCTCGCCCTTCGGCAGGACGCTGATCGCGATCCGCGAGAACGAGCAGCGCGCGCGCTTTCTCGGCATTCCGGTCGAGCAGCACATCTGGCTTGCGTTCGTGATCTCCTGCATGTTTGCCAGTCTTGCCGGCACGCTCTACGCGCTGCTCAACAACTTCGTCGACCCGCGCTCGCTCTATTGGACTCAATCCGGCAACTTCGTGATCATGGCGGTGCTCGGCGGCATGCGCTCGTTCTGGGGGCCGTTGGTCGGCGCTGCGATTTTCGTCGTGCTGCAGGACTACGTCTCCAGCCAGACGGAGAACTGGATGTCCTTTATCGGGCTTTTCTTCGTGCTCGTGGTGCTGTTCTTCCCGCGCGGCGTGCTCGGCATGATCAAGAGAAAGGTGGCGCGATGAGCCTGCTCAAAGTGCAGAACGTCTCCCGCCATTTCGGCAGCCTGGTCGCCGTCAACGGGGTCTCGCTCACGGTCGAGCCGGGCGAACTGCGCGCGGTAATCGGGCCGAACGGCGCCGGCAAGACCACGTTCTTCAACCTGATCAGCGGTTTTTTTCCTCCGACCGCGGGCGCGATCCTGTTCGATGACCGGGACATCACGGCGCTGCCCCCGCACCAGCGCGTCGCCTTGGGTATGGCGCGCACCTTCCAGATCACCCAGATTTTCCCGGAGCTAAGCGTGCGCGAGAACCTGCGCATCCCGGTCGAGGTCGCGGCAGGACACAGGCTCAGTCCTTGGCAGTCGCGCGATACCGCGGGCGAGATGCGCGCCAGGGTGATCGATCTCATGGAAATGGGCGGCCTCACCGACAAAGCGGACCGGCTGGTGGGTGAGTTGCCCCACGGCGATCAGCGCGCGACCGAAATCATGATGTCGCTTGCGCTCAAGCCGCGCCTGCTGCTGCTCGACGAACCGACCGCCGGCATGGGAGATCAGGAAACCTACGACATCACGCGCCTGATTCGCCGCTTGCATAAGGAACAGGAGCTCAGCATCGTGCTGATCGAGCACGACATGCGTGTCATTTTCCATCTTGCCGACCGCATCATGGTGCTGGCCGAGGGTTCGGTGCTCGCCGAAGGCACACCCAACGAAATCGGCGCGAACGAACTGGTGCAGGCAGCATACCTGGGGAAGGCGGCATGAGCGGGAATAAGATCGGAGGCGGCAGCATGAAGGCGCTCGAAGCGGAAGCCCTGCACACGTTCTACGGCAAGAGCCACATCCTTCACGGGGTCGGACTCGAGGTGCGCGAGGGCGAGATCGTCACCCTGCTCGGGCGCAATGGCGCGGGCAAGACCACCACGCTCAGAAGCCTGATGGGACTCACCCATGCGCGCGAAGGGGCGGTGCGCATCTTCGGTCACGCCACGACCGCCTGGCCGCCTTACCGCATCGCGGCCTTGGGCGTGGGCTATGTGCCGGAGGGACGGCGCATCTTCGCCAATCTGACCGTCGAGGAGAACCTCAAGGTGCCGCTCGAGCGCCCGGGTCCGTGGACGATTCCGCGGATCTACGCGCTGTTTCCGCGCCTTGCGGAGCGCAAGTCCAACAAAGGCCGCCAGCTCTCCGGCGGCGAACAGGAGATGCTCGCGATCGCCAGGGCGCTGTTGCTCAATCCGAAGCTCCTGCTGCTCGACGAGCCTTCCCAGGGCCTCGCGCCGATCATCGTGCAGGACGTGTTCAACGTCGTCGTCGCGATGCGCAAGGAGGGCATGTCGGTGCTGCTGGTCGAGCAAAACGTGCGCGCCGCGGTGGAAATCGCCGACCGCGCTTATGTGCTGGACGACGGCAAGGTCGTCTACGAGGGACCGGCTGCCGAGTTCGCCCGGGACGAGGAGCGCGTTCGGGCGCTCGCGGGCGCCAGCGCCGAAAAGTGGGACGAGGTCGCGTAGCTTCGGTCCGGCGGCGGCAGAGGATGATGGTACGAGAATGCCCGCAGCGAAAGAGAGAGCCGCCGGTCTAAAGTAGGGGCATCGAAATCTGCGGCCGGGCCGCCCCGCGCGCGACGACGCAAACCGCGCAGAAGCACCCCGTCTCTGCCGCTCGTACACCATCGTGGCTGCACGCTGCCCGGACAGGTGTGGTATTGTCTGCATCGCCTAAACATCTCGTGCGCTTTGGCGGCGAATCTCCATTTGTCGTGATCCTTGTCAACCCGAAACACTGCGAGCTGGCGCATAAGCCAAGATTGTTCAAAGTGTCTGACCCCCTGCTTTGCTTTGATCACCAACCCGAAGTATCCTTAGGTCCAAGCCCTGATGTTTGTTCGCCGGTAGCGTTCATCAGGCCGACCGAAACGGAACTCGACGAAGAACAAGCGATGCGCTGCCAATTGCCTCAATTCGGAGCGCCTGCCGGACTACGGCGGTCCGCGGTCTGCGGTCGCGGGCAAGGAATCGCCCGCCGTCACCGCCTGCGCGAGACAGGGTTGGAATGACCACGCCATCACACCGGGGCGCCGCGGGGGGCGAAGCGACCGCAAAGGAGTTCGCGTGGCCCGCCCCGCCGTATTTCGAGTTCGTGCGCGAAAAAGACCGCACCGGCTGGGCCGATTGCGTGCTGGTGTTCAGGGACGGCACATCGGCAAGCGGCCGGCTGCAAAGCTTCCTGGCGGATGCGGCGCTGCTCACGTTTCAGCCGAACGGGGGAAGTGAAGCCGTCAGTGTCCCGTTTTCCGTTCTGCTGAAACTGCAGTTGCCGCAACCCTTCGAGCTGAGACGCGAAACGCTGCCGGCCAGCGCGACCGAAGTTGAAACCGAAGGGCTCCGGCGCTCGGAGCGCTACTCGTTTCGGACGGAATTGGTGGGCGGCGAGAAATTCATGGGTGTGACCCTGGGCTACGTCAGTGCGCTTTGCGGTCTGTTCCTGTTCTTTCCGGATGCAAAGGGCGATGTCGCCCGCTGCTTCCTGCCGGCGCAGGCGATAAAATCCTGCAGCATCGATGCGCCCATCGGGCAGGTACTGATCGATCAGAAAGCCGTTTCGCCCGAAGCGGTTAAGGCCGCGCTGAACCTGCAGGCGATGATGCGCACGCAAAAGCTCGGCGACTACCTCACGGCGAACGGATTGGTTTCGCCGGACCAGCTTGCCGCGGCGCTGGAACTCAAGCGCGATCACCCCCAGCAGAGGCTGGGCGAGGCGCTGCTGGAACTCGGCTTCATTACCAGGCCGGAACTGGACCTGGCACTGGGGAGCGATGCCAGGGATCACACGATGCCGCTCGGGCAGATCCTGCAAAAGAAAATGGGCATCGTGGATGAGCAGGCGATCAACGGGGCGATGGCGAACAAGCTGGGCATCCCCATGGTCAACCTCAAGGTCAAGATCCCCCTCGACGTACTCGCCAAGATTCCGGCGGCCGTCGCTCACCGCCGCCGCGTCGTGCCGCTGTGCGAAGCGGAAGGCGCGCTGGTCGTGGCGATCCAGAATCCGATGGACAACGCGGTAATGGAGGAGCTGCGCTCGATTACCCGAATGAAGATTCTGCCCGTGACCGCCTCCGCGGAGGACATCGCCAGCTCGCTCAAGAGTCATTACGGCGCCGCCGTGAATGCCGCTACTGCAGCGCCCAACATCGTCGACCGCAGAAAGAGCAGCAGGGCGGCGCCCCAGGCGGCGGAGCCGCAGCGACGCGCCGAAGCCGGAGTGCAGGAATTGATCTCGCGGCTGGCGGCGGAGAGCGGCAACCAGGATATCGCCGAGCAGCAGGCGGTCAGCAGCGACAGCGCGCTGGTGGGGCTGGTCAACAGGATAATTCTCGATGCGGTCGAGCAAAAAGCGTCCGACATCCATATCGAATCGAATTTGGGGCCCAAGACCACGCGGGTTCGCTTTCGCAAGGATGGAACGCTGGTGAACTATCTCGAACTGCCAGCCCAGTTCCGCAACGCGGTCGTATCCAGAATAAAGATCATGAGTCAACTCGACATCACGGAGCGCCGTAAACCCCAGGACGGCAAGATCGACTTCAGCCGCTTCGGCCCGGCGCCGGTGGAACTGCGGATCGCGACTGTGCCGACGACGGGCGGCCTGGAAGACGTCGTTATGCGCGTGCTTGCGGCAGCCAAACCGGTTCCCATGGATGAACTGGGCCTGGAAATGGGGGCGCTGAATTCCATAAAGAGGCTTATTTCCAAACCGCACGGGCTGTTCCTCGTCTGCGGCCCCACGGGCTCCGGGAAGACCACTACGCTGCACTCATTGCTCGCGTTTCTCAATACCTTCGAGCGCAAGATCTGGACCGCGGAGGATCCGATCGAGATCACCCAGGCCGGGCTGCGCCAGGTCCAGGTCAATGCC
>JADGRR010000268.1 GCA_017880745.1 Burkholderiales bacterium | reverse complement strand
AAGGCGAGCGATGGCCACGCCAGCATCATGGAAATGGCGTTTGCCGCCAGAGCGCGCGGCCTGCGCTACCTGGCGGTCACCGAGCACTCGCGCCGGCTGCGCCTGGCGCACGGCCTCGATCCGCGGCGGCTGGAACTGCAGATCGACGAGATCGATCGGCTCAACGCCGAACTCGCCGGCATCAGGGTGCTCAAAGGCATCGAGGTGGATATCCTCGCCGACGGCACGCTCGATCTGCCCGACAGCGTGCTCTCCCGCCTGGATCTGGTGGTGGGCGCGGTGCACAGCGATTTTCATCTGTCGCGCGAGCGCCAGACCGAGCGCATCCTGAAGGCGTTCGAACAGCCGCACTTTCATATCCTGGCGCATCCGACCGGGCGCCTGATCGAGCGCCGCGAGCCCTATGACGTGGACATGCTGCGCATCATTCGCAAGGCGAAGGAGCGCGGCCGCTTTCTCGAGCTGAATGCCCATCCGGAGCGGCTCGACCTGCTCGACACCCAGTGCCGCATGGCGAAGGACGAAGGCGTCCTGGTCTGCATCAGCTCGGATGCGCACAGCGCGCTCGACTTCGAGCATTTGCGCTACGGCATCGGGCAGGCACGGCGCGGCTGGCTGGAGAAAGCCGACGTGCTCAATACGCGCCCGCTGGCCGAGTTGCAGAAACTGCTGCGCCGCGCGCCGGCCGAGGCGGCCGCCCTCGCTTAGGGGACGTTTCGGAATTGCTGCGGTGGCCCCCCAGACCTGGTAGGGCACGAGGGACCGGTACGCCGTCATTCTGCAACCCGCGCTTTGGCGCAAATCGGGGCGGGCAAGCTCTTGACTGGGAGTCAGGGACCGAGTGCTTCTCATCAAGCGCCAAAAGTTCCCGTCTAAATTGGTTTGGCGTTTGAAAATGGAGCTTTTCACCATGCCCCGCCAAGAGTAGAATTACGCCCTCCTAGGCGACCCCATGGCCGATCCAATGTTGGCGGGCTTGGCAGGCGCCCGGAAGGAGCAGAAGGATTGAAGCCGACCGATATTGGCGCACCAGATTACTTTCACAAAGTCGTAGACTGTCAATGGGCGTGCCCCTCCCATACCCCGGTTCCCGAATACATCCGCTTGATCGCGGCAGGCCGTTACGATGACGCCTACATGGTCAACTGGAAGTCCAACGTCTTCCCCGGCATTCTGGGACGCACCTGCGACCGCCCGTGCGAACCCGCTTGCCGCCGCAGCCGCGTCGAGGATGCGCCGCCAGAGCAGGGGAAGGAATCTGGCAGCGCGGTCAGGGAACCGGTCGCGATCTGCCGCCTGAAGCGCGTTGCCGCAGACAACAAGAACGACATCCGCGCGCGCCTGCCGGCAGTGCCGACAAAGAAGAACGGCAAGCGCGTCGCCTGTGTCGGCGCCGGGCCGGCGTCGCTCACCGTGGCGCGCGACCTGGCCCCGCATGGCTATCATGTCGTCGTCTACGACGGGGACGCCAAGGCGGGCGGCATGATCCGCAGTCAGATCCCGCGGTTTCGCCTGCCCGAGGAAGTGATCGACGAGGAAGTCGGCTACATTCTCGGCCTCGGCATCGAGTTTCGCGCCGGCAAGCGCGTCGACAGCATGAAGGCGCTGCTGGCGGAGGGCTATGACGCGATATTCGTCGGGTCGGGCGCGCCGCGCGGCCGCGACCTCGATATCCCCGGACGCAAGGAAGCGGCCAAGCACATTCACATCGGCATCGACTGGCTCTCCAGCGTCTCCTTCGGGCATATCGACAAGATCGCCAAGCGCGTCATCGTGCTCGGCGGCGGCAACACCGCCATGGACTGCTGCCGCACGAGCAAGCGCCTGGGCGGCGACGACGTGAAGGTGATCGTGCGTTCCGGGTTCGAGGAGATGAAGGCTTCGCCCTGGGAGAAGGAGGACGCCACGCACGAGGGCATTCCCATCCTCAACTACCTCGTGCCCAAGGAATTCACCCACCACAAGGGCAAGCTCACCGGCGTCACCTTCGAAAAAGTCGCGGCGAAGATCGACGCAGATGGGCCGAACCGGGGCCGGCGCCGGCTCGTGCCCACAGGGGAACCCGACCAACATTTCGCGTGTGATGAGGTGCTCGTTGCGGTCGGCCAGGAAAACGCCTTTCCTTGGATCGAAAAGGACTGCGGCATCGAGTTCGACCAATCGGGCATGCCGGTGATCGACAAAGTCACCCTGCAGACCACTTTGCCGCGGGTGTTTTTCGGCGGCGATGCCGCCTTCGGCCCGAAGAACATCATCTGGGCCGTCGCCCATGGCCACGCTGCCGCGGTGTCCATCGACAAGCACTGCCAAGGCGAGGACGTGTCCAAACGCCCGCCGCCCATGGTGCATCTGATGTCACAGAAAATGGGCATCCATGAGTGGAGCTACGACAATGAGATCGCGCTCGACCGCCGCTACAAGGTGCCATGGCGCGACGCCAGCCAGACGCTGAAGAATATCAAGGTCGAGGTCGAGATGGGTTTCGACCGCGCCACCGCGTTCAAGGAGGCGGAGCGCTGCCTCAACTGCGACGTGCAAACCGTGTTCAGCAACACGAAGTGCATCGAGTGCGACGCCTGTGTCGACATCTGCCCGATGGATTGCATCACCTTCACCGTCAATGGCGAGGAGGCGAACCTGCGCGCGCGGCTCAACGCGCCGGCGAAGAACCTGACGCAGGATCTGTACGTCTCCGGTACGCTCAGGACCGGCCGCATCATGGCCAAGGACGAAGACGTGTGCCTGCACTGCGGCCTGTGCGCCGAGCGCTGCCCCACCGGGGCCTGGGATATGCAGAAATTTCTGCTCGAGATGACGCCCGCCGGTCCTGGCTGCCGCATCCGCGCACCGAAAAAGGAACCGGTACCGGCATGAAAGTAAAGCGAATAGAGGCCGTTAACGATTTCGTCATCAAGTTCGCCAACGTCAATGGCTCGGGCTCGGCCTCGGCCAACGAGCTGTTCGCCCGGGCCATTCTCAGGATGGGCGTGCCGGTGAGCCCGCGCAACATTTTTCCGTCCAACATCCAGGGCCTGCCCACCTGGTACGAGGTGCGGGTGACGGAGAAAGGCTGGCTTGGCCGCCGCGGCGGGGTGGACCTGATGGTGGCGATGAATCCGCAGACCTGGAACCAGGATCTGAACGAGATCGAGCCTGGCGGCTACCTTTTCTACGATAGCACCAGGCCGATGCCGGCGTCGAGGCTGCGCGACGACATCAACGTCATCGGCATGCCGCTCACCGACATCTGCAACGCGACCTATGACGACTCGCGCCAGCGGCAGCTGTTCAAGAACATCATTTACGTCGGCGCGCTCGCCGCGCTGCTCGACATGGACGCCGGCGCGATCGCCGAGTTGATCGGCGAGCAGTACAAAGGCAAGGAGAAGCTGCTCAAGCCCAATCTGAACGCGATGCAGATGGGCCGCGACTACGCTTTGGCCCACCTCAAGTGCCCGATCGGCCTGCGCGTCGTGAAGGCCGACGCCGTCGGCAACAAGATCTTCATGGAAGGCAACAGCGCCACGGCGCTGGGCGCGGTGTACGGCGGCGCCACCGTGTGCGCCTGGTACCCGATCACGCCGTCCTCTTCGGTGGCGGAGGCGTTCGAGCGCTACTGCAAGCGGCTGCGCGTGGATGAGGCGAGCGGCAAGAACAAGTTCGCCGTGGTGCAGGCCGAAGACGAGCTCGCCTCGATCGGCATCGTCACCGGCGCCGGCTGGAACGGCGCGCGCGCCTTCACCGCCACCTCCGGCCCGGGTATTTCGCTCATGACCGAGTTCATCGGCCTCGCCTATTTTGCCGAGATTCCGGTGACCATCGTCGACGTGCAGCGCGGCGGCCCCTCCACCGGCATGCCCACGCGCACGCAGCAGGCAGACATCCTGTCCACCGCCTACGCTTCCCACGGCGACACCAAGCATGTGCTGCTGTTCCCCGAAGACCCGAAAGAGTGCTTCGAGTTCACCGCGCAGGCGCTCGACCTCGCCGACCGCCTGCAGACGCCGGTGTTCGTGATGACCGATCTGGATATCGGCATGAATACGCGCCTGTGCGATCCGCTCGAGTGGGATGACGCCAAGACCTATGACCGCGGCAAGGTCATGAGCGCCGAGGAGCTGCAGGCAGGCAAGGACTTCGGCCGTTATCTGGACGTGGACGGCGACGGCATCCCCTACCGCACCTACCCCGGCACCCATCCCACGCGCGGCGCCTATTTCACCCGCGGCACGACCAAGGACCGCTACGCACGCTATTCCGAGGCCGGACCGGATTATGTCGACAATATGCAGCGGCTGCTGAAGAAATTCGAGACCGCGAAGACCCTGGTGCCCAAGCCGCTGCTGACGCCGGCGCGGCATCCCGCGCGCTTCGGGGCGATCTATTTCGGTTCCACCAGCCCGGCGATGCACGAAGCGCTGGACGCGCTCGCCGCGATGGGCATCTACGTCAATGCGCTGCGCGTGCGCGCGTTTCCGTTTCAGGACGAGATCGCCGACTTCGCCGCCGCGCACTCGAAGGTGTTCGTGATCGAGCAGAACCGGGACGCGCAACTGAAAACCCTGCTGGTGAACGAGGCCCACATCGGCCCCGCCGGCCTGATCTCCGTGCTGCATTACGACGGCACCCCGATCACCGCGCGCTTTATCGTCAAGGAGATCGCCGCGGTAACCGCGGTGCTGAACGTGCGCCCGCTGAAGAAAGACAAGGCTGCCTAGCGATGACCTACCTGACCAAACCCGCGCTCCATCACCCGACGCTGCAGAAGAACAAGGTCGGCTACACGCGCCGCGACTACGAAGGCAAAATCTCCACGCTCTGCGCCGGCTGCGGCCACGACTCGATCTCGGCTTCGATTATCCAGGCCTGCTGGGAGCTCGACATCCAGCCGCATCGCGTGGCCAAGCTCTCCGGCATCGGCTGCAGCTCGAAAACGCCCGACTATTTCTTAGGCGCATCGCACGGCTTCAACAGCGTGCATGGAAGGATGCCGTCGGTGCTGACCGGCGCCAACCTCGCCAACCGCGAGTTGATCTACCTCGGCGTCTCCGGCGACGGCGACTCCGCCTCGATCGGCATCGGTCAGTTCGCCCACATCATGCGCCGCGGCGTGAACCTGACCTACATCCTCGAGAACAAGGGCGTCTA
>JADGRR010000267.1 GCA_017880745.1 Burkholderiales bacterium | reverse complement strand
ACGGTACGGGAGGCGCACCCCATTGCCGTCATTGGTTGTAGCGCCGAATTTTCCAACGGCTGCTTACTGGGCGGTGTCGGGAATACGTGCTTCCGGCCATGAGCGGCCTCTAGCAGTTTTTCTCCAAAGCCGACGTTGATTCTGTGCCGTTACCCGGAAGCGGCCGTTGGGTCGCGGTCGCTCACTTTCTTAGATTGAAGGTCGGCAAGACAGCGATTGCGACCACTGGCCCTGGCTGGATGTATTTCGGCGCCCGGCCACAATTGGACCTTCGAAGAGTTTTCCGACAACAGTCACCTGCGGGTGAGGCTTGCTGCCGCTTCGGGACGGAGACGTCGCATCCGTATTATGATTACGCCATACCGGCATAGGTTGGCGTGTTGTTGCGCGGACAGATTAGACCTGCTCTACGCGATGTCCGATGTCCGGGTGGAATCGCCTACATTGTCGGCTCTCGCGGGCTTTGTGAAAGAAGACCTGGATACCGATAAATGCGCAGATTGGGTAATCCGAGTTGCGCACGAACAGGTATGCAATCATTCCCTAACCGACCAGCCCATTCCTCGACGTTGTGCGAGTTGGCGTTCAGCTAGGCACTTCCGCTCCTGGAAGTGGCGAAGCCCAAGAACCGTATAATGGCGGTCATGGACTCAATCGGCGACGGGGACGATTGCGGAGAAGCAACCCAGAATCATTCATTGAGGGGTGCCGTGTCTATGCCGAGGATAGCGGATATTCGCCAATGCGTGAGTTTTCGACGATCATGTCCCGCGCACTAGAGTTCACGGCCAGGCACCAAGCAGCACTCGCGCGCCGTTGTCGACCCCTGGTATTAATCGGACGTCGCTCTGGTCACCATCCGCAAGCTTACGGAGCCACGTTTCCGAAGCCGCACGGCACTCTGGCCGGTTATCAAGAAAACGAGAATCGAGCAGCGACTAAGCGGGGCGCCAGATTCAGGATCACGCCCTCATTTTCTAGTCCACAGACTAGACTGTGCATATACTGCTTGACTATTACGGCGCTGGGCGTGCCGAAGAAGATTCCATGAGTCCGTTTCGCGCCGCCCACGCGAGCGGGGAGACCTGGCGCGAGTGCGTCACGCAATGCGCCGCGCACCTCGGGCGCCGCGGCGGCGGGCTGGGGTTCGTGTATTTCACCGACACGCTCGTCCCTTACGCCGCTCCCATCGTCGAATTGTTGCGCGAGAAGACCGGCGTCTCCGACTGGATCGGCACGGTTGGCATCGGGATCATCGCCAGCGGAACGGAATATCTTGACGAGCCGGCGCTCGCCGCAATGGTGGCCGACCTGTCCGCGGACCAGTACCAGATTTTCTCCGGGCGCGCGCGGCTCGCCGGCGGCGCGCCGGCTCATTTTGGCGTGATCCACGCCGACCCGGGGACGCCGGACATCACTGAGTTGATCGCGGACATGTCTTCGAAGGTGGCGAGCGGATTCCTTGTCGGTGGGCTCTCCAGCTCGCGGGCGCGGGCGGTGCAGGTCGCCAACGAGGTGATTTCGGGCGGGCTTTCCGGCGCCGTGTTCGCCGCCTCGGTCGGCGTCAGCACGCGCCTTACGCAGGGTTGCGCCGCGCTGCCGGGGAGATATCGCGTAACGGGATGCGATGCGAACATTATTCACACGCTCGACGGCCGGCCGGCGCTCGACGTTATGAAAGAAGCGATCGGCGAGGTGCTCGCCCGCGACCTGCGCCGGGCGGCGCAGTTCATCCACGTCGGCCTGCCAGTGGCAGGGTCCGACCGAGGCGACTATCTGGTTCGCAACCTGATGGGTATCGACGCCAATAACGGTCTGATCGCGATCGGCGACGTGGTTGAGTCGGGCGCCGAGCTCATATTCTGCAAACGCGACGCCGAGAGTGCGCGCCGGGACCTGCGACGCATCCTCGGTGAACTACGCGAGGAGGCACCGGCCCCTGTGCGCGGGGCGCTGTACTTCTCCTGCGTCGGTCGCGGCGAGCACATGTTCGGCAGCCGCGGCGCCGAGCTCGGCCTCGTGAAAGAGGCTTTGGGCGAACTGGCGCTGGTAGGATTCTTCTGCAACGGCGAAATTTCCCACGACCGGCTTTATGGCTACACCGGCGTGCTGACGCTTTTTCATTGAAGAGCGATTTATGGCGCAAGCAATCCGGTAACGGTGAAGCGATGAGCAAAAAGAGTCCCACCAACCCCGGGCAGCCACGCCTAAGTTTTGCCGGGGACAAAGCGCATTTGCCTTGGCTGAGTTTGTTGTTGGAGATGTATCACACGACCGATCAAGGTGTGGCGCAAGGCATCCGCCAGGTTGAGCGGCAAGGGCGGGCTTTGGCCTGTACACGTGGTTGTGCCGCCTGCTGTCGCAGTCATAGCGATATTCCGGTTTATCCTTTGGAACTGGCAGGTATTGCCTGGTATGCCACGGAACAACTCGGTGGCGGATTGCGCGAAAAGCTGCAGCAGCAATTGGCGCAACACAGCGCGAACCCATCATGCCCGTTCTTGGTGGAAGAGGCGTGCGCGATTCATCCGCTGCGTCCCATGGCCTGCCGCCATTTCAATGTATTCGATCGTGCGTGCAGGGAGGGTGAAGACGCTTTTCATACCCGCCGTGAGGATGTGTTGACGCCGGTGGCGTTTCACAAGAATAAGGCGCTAGCGATGATGCTGCGCCATCATCAGGTGCCGACCGAGACTGAGCGCAAGGCGCACGTGGCAAATGGTAGCGTGCATAGTCTGGCGCAGAGCTTGCGCGAGGTGCGTTGGGAGAACTTAGCGAAGCGCATGGGACGTTTGCCGTAGCCCAGCGCGTAGTTTCGGCCGTCAAGAGACACTCTCAAGGCAAGAGAATTGCCGTATGGGGCGTCCGGTCCACACTCGACAGCCGACCTTCATGAGCGAAATCACTTTGACCGTTGATCGGCCATTGCCGCCATTGGCTCCGAGTGACATAGGCGACCGGTGTAGATTCGTCACCGGCCATTGGCCATGAATTTAATCCGAACGGCAGCTTGTCCAGTTCGACGAATGCGTACTCCCGACCCTAAGCGGAAGCAGCCCGATTGGGAAAGCAGACGCTCAACCTTTGCAATGAGCGGTGACCTAGCGAAAGCCAATCAACCAGCCCGGCCGACAGAGAAATGACGAGGGGACGAGAAATCCGAACGACGCGGAAAAATCAGCTGCCCGTGCCGGCGTCCACAGGTGCATCCGCTTTCGTTGACAGACTGCGTTCTTCTTTACGGCGATCGGTAGAGATTTCGACGGCAATGGCGGCGGCCTGCTCGGCGGGCATGCCTTCGGCCCGGCGCTCATACTCCTCTTCACCGCGGTCGTCGCGTTCCCTGATCTGTACATCCTCTGCCTGCTCCAGCTGCCCCGGTAGCTCGACCCGCAGTTCCTCGATGAGCATCAGCACCGCCGCCGCCACCGGAAGGGAGAGAAGCGCCCCGGGGATGCCCGACAAAACGGCTCCCGCCAAAAGCGAGAAAAGGATCACGGACGACGGGAGACGCAGCGCGTGTCCATAGACCCGGGGAATGATCACGCGGCTCTCAAGTTCCTCGTAGGCGAGCATCAGCACGAGCACGACGATAATAACGGCGGGGCCGCGGGAGAGAGCTGCCGCCGCTGCGGCTCCCACCGAAAGCAGGCCGCCGATGTAGGGCAGGACGTCGGCAACACCCGCGAACACCGCGATAGCCAAGGCGTTAGCAACACCGCAGGCCGTCAGGAGACAGAACACGAAGATGGCGATTAAAGCAGAAGTGATCACCTGTCCGCGGATGTAACCGCCGACGATGGTTTCCAGGTTCAGCATGACCCGCGAAAGCCGGATGTGGTGGGACATGGGAACCACCAGGAAAAGTCCTCCGCGCAGCCGATCCCGGTCGATCATGATGTACAGGGCGAGAAATACGGAACTCATAACATAGGCGAAGATCGCGACGACGCGGCGGGAGAATTCGATGGCATTCGAGGCGGTCACCGTTACCAGATCGCCGAAGCGAAGGTTGCGGAGTAGTTCTGCCAAAGGGCTGGTCAGGTTGGAGCCCGCCAACCAGTCCGCCAAGCGTGCCCGCAAGGTGGGCTCCTGGCCAAGAAGGTTAGTCGCCTGCGCGAATAGTGATGGAATCGTCATGGTGATGACGAGAACGGTGGCCACCACGAGCCCGGTGAAAACGATCGCGATGCCCAGACCCCGGCGCATGCGCCGCTCTTCGAGCCACCGGACCGCCGGACTTATGGTGCCGACGATGATGAGCGCTGCCACGAGTACCAGAATCACCGGTAACAGCTGGTTCAGCATCCACAGGCCGGGGACGAGGAGTACCAGAATGACGAGAGTGCGGGGAGAGAGCTCGATGCGAATCGCCCGGCGCCGATCCCTTCTCGGAGGAAATTCAGCGGGTCCTTGAATCGGCACTATATTGCCTCCGTTCCTGCGGGCACCATATACCTAAGCCATCCCGGTGCTGACCTGATGGCCACCAGCATTCTTTCCAGCGCATTCAACCGTGTCGACTGCCCGGTCCGTGCTATTCGATTCGGTGCGCGTGTTCTGAGGTTGATTGGCGGCATACGTGATGATAGTACGGACAGACAGTTCGAGTGGCAGCTATCGGATGAATTGTCGACCGGCGGCTCGTGGCCGAAAGTGACGGTACGGGAGGCGCACCCCATTGCCGTCATTGGCTGTAGCGCCGAATTTTCCAACGGCTGCTTACTGGGCGGTGTCGGGAATACGTGCCTCCGGCCATCTTCAGCCGCTCACTGATCAGAAAGACAATACCGCTGATCGTCAGGTTTCTGTCCCAGAGGAGACGCTTATTCATCGCCGTCATAGGAAACCAGCCATCCACGATCAACCACCGGCCCGCACGCACTGGCCGCAATCCGAAGACCGGAGAGAAGGTGCCGGTGCCAGAGAAATGTGTTCCGCACTTCATGCGAGGCAGGGAACTACGGGAGCGAGTCGATAGTAAGATTTTCACGGCACGACTCGGGCGTTGAAGTAATTGTGGCAAATCGGGGTAGGAAATATGTGCGATAGCGCGCATACGCAACTCTCGCATTGCTAACCGACGCAGTAAGTACATACTCTGTCCGCTGTGTATGCGATTGGAAACGCGCGCAGGTCATCCAGGCTTGCAGCCGCTTTCGCCTTGTCTGCCAGAGATTTCGACGCTTTTCTGCTCCGGCCGTCGTTGCCGAG
>JADGRR010000266.1 GCA_017880745.1 Burkholderiales bacterium | reverse complement strand
CGCCGACAGGATGGCGCTCGCGGGACTCGCGAGCCCCATGACGTTGAGCGCGTTCAACTGCGGATAGGTGGTCGCGAACGCAGCCGGAATGATGGCGAAGTACTTGGCCACGTCGTTGGCGATGGAAAACGTGGTGAGCGAGCCGCGCGTGATCAGCAACTGCTTGCCGATTTCGACGATCTCGATCAGCTTGGTCGGATTGGAATCGAGGTCGACCATGTTGCCGGCTTCTTTCGCCGCCTGGGTGCCGGTGTTCATCGCCACCGCCACGTCGGCCTGGGCCAGCGCCGGCGCGTCGTTGGTGCCGTCGCCGGTCATCGCCACCAGGCGCCCCTGGGCCTGGGTGTCGCGAATCAGCTTCAGCTTGGCTTCGGGCGTGGCTTCCGCGAGAAAATCGTCTACGCCGGCCTCGGCGGCGATAGCCGCGGCGGTCAGCTTGTTGTCCCCGGTGATCATGATGGTGCGTATGCCCATGCGGCGCAGCTGCGCAAAGCGCTCCTTGATGCCGCCCTTGACGATGTCCTTGAGTTCGATCACGCCGAGCACCTGCACGTGGTCCGCGGTGGATTCGGCCACCACCAGCGGGGTGCTGCCGCGGCGCGCCACGCTGTCGATGATGACCAGCACTTCGGGAGGAACCCGATTGTGTTGCGACTCCACCCAGTCGCGGATCGCGTCGGCGGAGCCCTTGCGTATGTGGCGCTCGCCGATGTCGGCGCCGCTCATGCGCGTGTGCGCCGAGAACGGCACGAAAGTGGCGCCGAGCGCGCCGATATCGCGCTCGCGCAGGTTGAATTTCTGCTTGGCCAGCACCATGATGCTGCGGCCTTCGGGCGTTTCATCGGCGAGCGAGGCGAGCTGGGCCGCGTCGGCCAGATCGTGCTCGGTGACGCCGGCGGCGTGCAGGAAGGCGGTGGCCTGGCGGTTGCCCAGGGTGATGGTTCCGGTCTTGTCGAGCAGCAGCACGTCGACATCGCCGGCCGCTTCGACCGCGCGGCCCGAAGTGGCAATGACGTTGGCGCGCAGCATGCGCCCGATGCCGGCGAGGCCGATTGCAGAGAGCAGTCCGCCGATGGTCGTCGGAATCAGGCACACCAGCAGCGCCACCAGCACGGTGATGGTCACCGGATTGCCCGCTTTTGCGAGTTCCACTCCGTAAATAGAGAACGGCAGCAACGTTACCGTGGCGAACAGGAACACGAGCGTCATTTTCACCAGCAGGATCGTGAGCGCGATCTCGTTCGGGGTCTTCTGCCGCCGGGCGCTCTCCACCATGGCGATCATGCGGTCGAGAAAAGCCTCGCCCGGGTTGACGCTCACCCGCACTACCAGCCAGTCCGAACGCACGCGCGTGCCGCCGGTCACCGAGGAAAAATCGCCGCCGGACTCGCGGATGACCGGCGCCGACTCGCCGGTGATGGCCGATTCGTCCACCGACGCCACGCCTTCGATGACCTCGCCGTCGGCGGGAATGAAGTCGCCGGCCTCGACCAGGAACACGTCCCCCTTGCGCAGCGTGGCCGAGGCGACGAGCGCCCAGTCTGCGGTTTTGCGCGGCGCATCGAGCTTTTTCGCCATGGTGTCGCGCTTGGCGCCGCGCAGCGCGGCAGCCTGCGCCTTGCTGCGCCCCTCGGCCACGGCCTCGGCGAAGTTTGCGAACAGCACGGTAAACCACAGCCAGATCGTCACTGCCAGGATAAAACCCGCGGGTGCTTCCCCGTGGCCGGCGAGCGCCTGGAAATAAAGACCTGTGGTGAGAAGGCTACCGAGGTACACCACGAACATCACCGGATTTCTCCACTGACGTTGCGGCAGCAGCTTCACGCACGACTCGACGAGTGCTTGCCGGAGGATGGCGGGGGTGACGAGCCCCCGGGAAACCGTGGGGCTCGGGGAAAGGGCTTGGGTTGTCATGAATTGACTCCTGAAATCTGCAAACTATCGGGTGGCGTTACTTGATGCCGTAGAGCACGAGGTGCTCGACGATGGGTCCCAGGGCGAGCGCCGGGAAGAAGGTCAGCGCGCCGATGACGATCACCACGCCGACGAGGAAGAAAATGAACAGCGGCGTATGCGTCGGCAGGGTGCCCGCGCCGGTTGGGATTCTCTTCTTGGTCACGATCGAGCCTGCCAGCGCGAGCACCGGAATGATGATCCAGTAGCGGGCGAAGAACATCACGATTCCCAGCGCCGTGTTGTAGAACGGCGTGTTCGCCGACAGCCCGGCGAAAGCGCTGCCGTTGTTGCCGCTCGCCGAGGAAAACGCGTACAGGATCTCGGAGAAGCCGTGCGCGCCGGGATTGGCAACGCCGGCCTTGCCGGCCTCGGTCATGACACCGATCGCGGTGCCGATAAGCGCCGTAAACAGCGGCACAAGGACCGCAATCGCAGCCATCTTGATTTCGAACGCTTCGATCTTCTTGCCCAAATACTCCGGCGTGCGGCCTATCATCAGGCCGGCCACAAACACGGCGATGATGACGTACATCAGCATGCCATAGAGCCCCGAGCCGACGCCGCCGAAGATGACTTCGCCGAGCTGCATGAACCACATGGGTACGAGGCCACCGAGCGGCGTGAACGAATCGTGCATCGCGTTCACCGCGCCGCACGAAGTCGTCGTGGTGACGGCCGCGAAGAGCGCCGAGTTGACCACGCCGAAGCGGGTTTCCTTGCCCTCCATATTGCCGCCCGCCTGCGTCGCCGACGCGGTCTGGTCCACCCCAAGTTTAGTGAGCGCCGGATTGCCGGATTGTTCGGCCCACACGGCCACCGCCATCAGGCTCACGAACACGACCGCCATGGCCGCGAAGATCGCCCAGCCCTGGCGGCGGTCGCCCACCATCCTGCCGAACGTGAAGCACAGCGCCACCGCGATCACGAACTCGGCGAGCATCTCGAGAAGATTCGTCAGCGGCGTCGGATTCTCCAGCGGGTGTGCCGAATTCGCGTTGAAGAAGCCGCCGCCGTTGGTGCCCAGATGCTTGATTGCGATCTGTGATGCGGCCGGGCCGACCGCGATTACCTGTTCCTTTTGCGTCGCCTTCTCGGTCACCGGATTGCCCTTCTCGTCCTTGAGCGGCTGGCCCGCGGCGTCGAGCTTGGGATTGTCGTATTCGACCGACTCGACCAGCGGCACCGTCTGGTAAGCCGAAAAGGTCTGCACCACACCCTGCGACACGAGCACCAGGGCGAGTACGAATGCAATCGGGAGCAGGATGTAGAGGGTGCCGCGCGTCAGGTCCACCCAGAAGTTGCCGATCGTTTGCATGCTCTGGCGTGTGAAAGCGCGGATCAGGGCGATCACCACCGCCATGCCCATCGCCGCGGAGACGAAGTTCTGCACCGTGAGCGCGAGCATCTGCGTCAGATAACTCATGGTCGCTTCGCCGCCGTAGCCTTGCCAGTTGGTATTCGTGTTGAAGCTCACCGAGGTATTGAACGAGGAGTCGGGCGACACAGCGGCCATGCCGGCGGGATTGAGCGGCAGGTAGTTCTGCAGCCGCTGCAGGGCGTAGGCCAGGAGCATGCCAAACAGGCTGAACCAGAGCGTGGCCAGCGCGTACTGGGTCCAGCGCATCTCCTGCGTCGGATCGACGCCGCCGAGCCGATAGATCAGGCGCTCGAACGGCGCGCCGATCCGGTTCAGCAGGGCAGGCTTGCCCTCGTAAATGTTCGCCATGTACGCGCCGAGCGGCTTCGCCAGCGCGACGACGACGACGAGAAAGAACGCGATTTGGAGATAGCCGTTGGCAGTCATCAGAATTTCTCCGGAAACAGCAAAGCGATGATCAGATAGACGAAAATCGCGAGCGCAAGCACCCCGCTCAGCATGTAGAGCCAGCTCATTGCGGCCTCCTCAGTTTTTCGAAGCCATAGACGAGTGCCACGCTCAGTGCGAAAAACGCCACCGTCAGTCCGAGATATAAGAGATCGTCCATATTCACCCCCTGCAAGTTCAACCGATTGCTCAATTTATGCTGAAGCCCCCGGGCGGCCGTGACATTTGTCAACCGAACCGCTGCGCGGCAGCCACCGAAAATGCGATATGAACTATAGGCATCGCCCTATAAAAAAGGCGTAAAGAATCGCGCCACCGGCGTAAATCGCGCGTAAACGTCCAGCACCGCTCACGTCAAAAAGACGAGCATAAACATGACGAGCAGGCCGAAATAGACGAAGCCAATGATCGTGTCGGTATTGCTGATGTCTTTCCTGTTGCTGTCCTTGCCGGGCGTTCCCGTATCATCGAGCACCCGGCGGTCTTGCCAACCGAAAATCGTCCAGTCGTCCTCGTCGAAGTGCCGCATGCCACGGTTCTTGCGTGAAATGAGCTGATTCATGTTGGAACTCCTTACCGATCGGTCCGTCAATCCCGCGCCCGCGGGATCGGCGAGGCCTGTAACGTTCATATGCGCAGCATAGGAAATCCGGCATAAAAGTGGGCTAAAGACTTGCATAAGCAGCGTATAGATTGCGTAAAGACCAGATCAAGCCACGGCCAGCAGGACGACGCCGCCTATCGTTCATCCAGGAAATTGCTAGAGCGTGTACCCAAGGAGGGGAGGAAATATGGTCTCAGCCTCATGATTTTGGGTCAGCGACCATCTGAGGTACCAGAGACCGTCTTCGCACAATGCAACAACTCCTTGCCCTGCGCGGCGGATCAGAATTCCGCGTGCAATCTTGCGCCTAGCAGGGTCACCGGGCCCCGGTCGGCGTTGTAGGCCGGGTTGGCCACGCGCTGCCAGTCCAGGGTGAGCCAAAAGCTCTTGGTCAGGTTGATGTTGTAATAGGTCTCGAAGGTCCGTTCGGGCTTGTAGCGGATCTGGCCGTCGCCGATGAATCCGTCGATCCCGCCCAGGTTCAGGTACCTGACGTGCGCGGCGGAAATCCAGTTTTGCGCGTAGCCGAGGCCCACGGCGTCCTTGCTCCGTCCCCAGCCGGCGCCGCGAAGAATCGTGCCGAAGGACACCGAACTGTCGGTCGCGGTGTAGGCAAAGACCTCGGTCCTGCCGTCTGATTTCATGGCGCGAAAAAAGACGCCTGCGTTGTCGGAGATCTTTTGCTCGGCGACCACGCCCAGCCCGATCTTGGTGTTGCGCTTGCGCGCCCAGCAGAGATCTGGGGCGCCGGCATTGCCCGAGTTGTAATTGAAGCCGTTGCACGTCGTGGCGTTCTTGCTGGGATCGGTTGCGAATGCGTTGACCGCATCGTCGAAGCTG
>JADGRR010000265.1 GCA_017880745.1 Burkholderiales bacterium | reverse complement strand
TTCGTCGATGACGCGCGCGACCAGCGCTCGGCCCGCGCCGAGCCCGCGCGCGGCAGGGCGCACGAACAGCCGCTTCATCTCGCAGCGCGAGCCGGCCAGAGCGCGGAGCGCCACGCATCCGGCCGGCACGCCGTCGTTCGAAGCGAGGAACAGGCGCCCGCCGGGCGGCGCGTAGTCGCCGGGCAGGCCCTCGAGCTCCGCCTCAAAACCCTGAAAGCAAAGGTCGATGCCAAGGAGTGTTTGATACTCCCGGAACAGCTTGCGCACGGTATCGACGGCGCCGCTCGATTCGGCTAGGCGGATGGTCAGCATGGCAGCTCTGCTTCGGGCTCGGCTGGAAGCGCGCCCCGCGGGAACATCACTCCGCATCGCGCGCGAGGCGCAGGCCCGAGAACTGCCAGCGCGCGTCGGGCGGAAAGAAATTGCGGTAGCTCGCGCGTATGTGGCTCGAGGGCGTGGCGCACGATCCGCCGCGCAGCACGTACTGGCCGCACATGAACTTGCCGTTGTATTCGCCGACCGCGCCGGCGGCGGGCCGGAAGCCCGGGTAGGGCCCGTAGTCGCTGCGCGTCCACTCCCATACGTCGCCGAAGGCCTGCGCCAGCGTGCCGTCGGCCGGCGCCTCGCGCAGCGCGAGCGGATGCAGCGCGCCGCTTTCGAGGAAATTTCCCTCGCGCGGGGCGTCGCGCGCGGCCACCTCCCATTCGGCTTCGGTCGGCAGGCGGGCGTTGGCCCAGCGCGCGAACGCCTCGGCTTCGTAGAAGCTCACGTGGCAGACCGGCGTGTGCGGATCCACCGGCACCTCGCCGTGCAGCGTGAAGGCATGCCAGCGCCCGTCGCGGCGCTCCCAGTATTGCGGCGCGCCCCAGCCGCGGGCCGCCACCGCGTCCCAGCCGGCCGCGAGCCACAGTTCGGGGCGGCGGTAGCCGCCGTCGTCGATGAAGGCGATGAAATCGCCGTGGGTCACCGGGTGCGAGGCGATCTGGAACGCGTCGAGCCAGACGCGGTGGCGCGGCGTCTCGTTGTCGAAGCAGAAATCGGCGCCGGCGTGCCCGATTTCGCGCAGGCCCGCGGCGCAGGAAATCCAGTGCCGCTCGCGCGCCTGTATCGGGGTGAGCGGCCATTGCTTCTGGTACGCGGGCTTCAGCGGGTTGCGCGAGAGCAGATGCTTCGCATCGGTGAGGATGAGTTCCTGGTGCTGCTGCTCGTGCTGCAGCCCGAGTTCGATCAAAGCGCCGGTTTCGGGCGGCGCGCGATCCCCGGCGAGCAATCCGGGCATCGCTGCGTCGACGTGCCGGCGATAGGCGAGGATCTCCTCCAGCCCGGGGCGCGACAGCATGCCGCGCTCGGGCCGCGGGTGCCGCTCGCCTATTGCGTTGTAGTAGGAATTGAACAGGTAGCGATAGGAGGCATCGAACGCCCGGTAGCCGGGCTGGTGCGGCGCGAGCACGAAGGTCTCGAAGAACCAGGTGGTGTGCGCCAGATGCCACTTCACCGGGCTTGCGTCGGGCATCGACTGGATCGCGCAATCCTCGACCGACAGCGGCGCAGCCAGCGCGCAGGTGGCCAGGCGGATCGAGCGGAATCGTTCGCTGCGGCTGCCGCGCGGCGCGGGGCAGGGTGGCGGCAGGTTCGAATCGGGAGCCGGGTCCATCGGCACCTCCACGAGTTCAGTTTTCCCCGGAGGGGAGTCGGATCAGCCGGTACGAAAGCGCGGCCGCTGCAGACGCTACTCTACCATCGCTCGCGTCGCGAGGTGGATCGGGCAGCTTGCGCAGATCAGGCCGCAACAGGCCATCGCCTCGTTCATGTCTTGCTGCCCGGTCATTGCACGGGATCCAGGCTCGGCAGGCCGTCGATGCTGCGCGCGTTGTGCTGTCGGCGATACAGCGGCAGGCCTTCGATTTTCTTGGCCTCGGTCCAGCGCGCGAGCGTGTCGCGCTCTTCCACGTATTCGAACTTCGGCACGCCGAAGCCGCAGGAGTCGCTGACGCGCGTGATTTCGGCGTGGATGATCGCCCTCGCGCCCGGATACCCGGGGAACAGGGAAAGAAGTTTCGCCCACCCGGGCGATGCCGGCGTGGCCGCCTCGCCCTTGCCGTGGAAGCGCACGATCTTGGGCGGGCCGGCGAGGGCGCAGAACATGAACACGATGCGGCCGTTCTGGCGCAGGTGCGCGATGGTCTCGGCGCCGCTGCCGGTGAGATCGAGATAGGCGACGTGGCGCGCATCGAGGATGCGCAGCGTGTCCAGGCCCTTGGGCGAGCAGTTCACGTGGCCGTCGGCTGCGAGCGGCGCCGTGCCGACGAAGAACAGGTGCTGCTGCCCGACCCAGGCGATGAGTTCGGGGGTGATGCCTTCGTAGAGTTTTCCCACTGCCGCTCCTTTTCGCCAATGATGCGCCGCTTGCGCGCGCGGCGCGGTGTCCTGCTTGCCGGCGGTCCTCCGGAGCAGGAGGTTAGATTCCAGCTTGGGCGACCAGCGGAAACCGCTCTGGATGACGAATGGACTCAACGGCCAAGTCTACGTCCAGCTCGGGCCAGTAGAGATGGTTCGCGGATGGGAGCTCGACATGCAGAATCTTGCCAACCGCGACATCCCGAAACCACGGAAATTCGGAGAACGGCAGAAACAGCTCTTCATCCTCCAGCAATAGCCAGAAGCCATGCTGAGAGATGTTGGTTACCTCAACCGGGGAAGTGCTTACGCCACGCGCTGCGGATGTCATGTGCAAGATGATACCCGCAACGCTCGCTCCGGTGAAACGGACTCGAGCGCGAGGCCGGGGAGATCCTGCCTATTTGTCCATCGCCGGCTCGCGCACGGCGAAGGCGACCAGGGCCGCCAGCGCGAGCAGCAGGATGCTGACGGCGGCAAAACCGGCTTGGAGCGAGATCGTCGCAAACATCGCCGCTCCCATCGGGCCGACCATGAATGCGATCGCCTGCGCGGCGCTGGCGATGCCGAAGGCGGTCCCGCGCCGCTCGCGGCTGACGTTCAGGGCAATCATGGTATTCGTTGCCGGCATCATCGACGCGTTCAGGAATGAGGCAAGGGTGAATGCAAGGACATAGAGCCAGACCGAACCGCTCAGGGCGAGCAACAGGTGCGCCAGCGCGGCGAGCACGCAAGTGACGGCCAACAGGCTGCGCAGGCGGCGTTTGCGGAAAAATCGCGCCGACAGCATCCATACGCCCATGGCGCTGGCGATGCCTCCCAGCGCGAACGCGAGGCCGGTGGCTGCGGTTACGTTCGCGCCCGCGATGTCCTTCAACGCGATCGGCGTCGCGATGGTCCTGAAAGTGGTCAGGGCGAAAAGCGAAAAGTAGAGCAGGATCGCCAGCGCGAATTGCGGCGTCGGCCTGAACGGCGCCAGTGCGATTGCGGCACCGGTCAGGTCACGCTCCTTTTTGCGCACGGTGTCCGCAGGCACCAGGAAAATGACCGCGGTCGCCACCATGGCTATCAGCAGCCCGGAAGAAAAGATCGCGCCGCGATAGCCGAATGCGATTGCCATGGCCGCGCCGATCGCCGGTCCGATCGCGCTGCCCAGGTACTGGGCGCCGGAGACTGCGTTCAGGGCATCCCTGACCTTTGCGTCCGGCACGCTGACGCTGGTCAGGGCAACCGACGCGGGAACGAATCCGGAGAGCAAACCCTGCAGCGCGAGCGCGATGGCGACCTGCCAGGGGGCGCTGATGATGCTGAGGACGAACGAGGTGAGCGCAGCCGAATACACCGCCCGGACGAACATTTTCTTGCGCCCGAGCCGGTCCGAGAGCAGCCCCCAGAGCGGCCCGCCGATCAGCCTGCCCACGCCTTGCGCGCTCAATCCGACCGCCACCCAGAACAAGGCCGCGGCTTCGTCCCTGGCGCCGACCTGAAGCAGGTATAGCGGCAGGAACGGAAACCACACGTTGACCAGGAGCGAAGTGCTGCCGGTCGCAGTGGCAATGGCCAGAACAGCCCTCTTGTGCAAGGCAGTCGCCGGGTCCGCAGTTCTGTGCTTCATCCTGTTCCAGTAGCAGAGCTGTGACTATACGGCCGCGCCGCGCTCATGCGCACCGCGATGCCGATGCTGGCGGCGGCGTCGATCAGGCGGTTGGGGGTGAAGACGTCTTCGCCTGTTCTTACCGGTGGATGTAGTACCGTCACAGCGCCGATACTACAGGCGCGGACCGCTTCCCCGGCTCGTGTGCCAGAACGCGAGCACTTCGATGCTGTGCCCCCTGACGCGGTAGTAGAGTCGGTAGTGAATGCGGGACAGGTGTATTCGCCGGACCCCGGCAAGACGTGGGTTTAGCGCTTGTGCTCCGACACCCGGCTGAAGAGAAATGAGAGAGAACGCGCGCCGCACTTCCTCCTGGATCGCACCCGGGGCCAATGGACGGTTCTGCGCCCACCATGCCGCGGCCTCCTCGATTTGCGCGGCGGCCCGGCGCGATAAGTTGACGGGACGCGGCGGCGTCAAGTCGGACTGCGCAAACGCGCCAAAAGCTCGGCGGCCGGCACGCTCTCGCCCCGCTCAAGCTCCGCGATCGCAGACAACAGTTCTTCCTCTTGCTCCGGCGAGACGCTGAACGTTTCGTCGTCTTCTCGCGCCAGCACCGTCACCTCGGCCCCCTCGGCGAAAGCATCGCCTTCAAGGACCACCTTGCCGCCGACAACTTTTCCACTGGCTACTTTCATGGCGCAAATGATACCCCCGACGCTGCCAACGCGCACACTGCCGCCCTGCGCCCCTGGTACCGGGCCCGAACGGCAGCCTAGCCGCGACGCTCGCCCGCGGAAACGGCCGCCAGCGCACCGGCAGCGCGTCGAGCAAGGCGAATTCCTCGCGCTCCAGGCGCTCTACTTCGGCGCGCACGCCAGGCCGGCGCATCGGCTTTCTTACGATTTGGTCATGAGTTTGCACGTTTGACTTCCTTCATTCGGGCTTCGGCGATCCGGCGCGGCCGCGTCGAGCGCGCGGTTGGACCTGGCTCTTTGACAAGACGCACCTGCAGCCGATATCCAAGCGCCGACGCATACCGCTGAAGTGTGGCGATCGAGGGTGAGTGCTTTCCAATCGCCGACTCAAGCCTGGCAATCGCGGATTGGGTTGTACCGATACGCGCTGCCAGGTCGGCCTGAGTAAGGCCGGCAGCCGAACGTGCCTTGAGGATTTCGTCAAGAAAGTCGAACTGCGCGGAAAGCCGGTCGTACTCGAGCTTGACCTCCGGCCGCGCCA
>JADGRR010000264.1 GCA_017880745.1 Burkholderiales bacterium | reverse complement strand
GCCGCGCCGAAGGCCTGCCAGGGCGCGCGATTCACTTTGGTGCTCAGCAGCCAGCCGTCCTCATAGAGCGCCCACTGGCCCATCATCTCGAAGTACTGCGTCTTGTGGCGCGACGCTACCTTCGCGTTGTTCGCATCGAAAGTGTATAGAAAACTTGTGCCTTCGATCGGCGCCTGCTTGATGCCGTCCACGGTCTCGGGCGCGGCGATGCCGGCGGCCTCGAGGATCGTGGGCACGACGTCGATGACGTGGACGAACTGCTCGCGCAGGCCGCCCTTGTCCTTGATGCGCGCCGGCCAGGAGACCGCCATGTTCTGGTTGGTGCCGCCGAGCTGAGAGGCGTTCTGCTTGAACCAGGAAAACGGCGCGTCGAACATCCATGACCACCCGGCCGACATGTGGTTGTAGGTTTCCTCGGTACCCCACACGTCGTAGAACTTCGCCAACTGCACATCGACCGGCACGCTGACGCCGTTGAAGAAGGCTACTTCGTTCGGCGTGCCCAACGGTCCGCCCTCGGCGCTGGTGCCGTTGTCACCGTTGATGTAGATGATCAAGGTGTTTTCGAGCTTGCCCATATCCTCGACCGCCTGAATCACGCGCCCGATCTCGTGGTCTTCGTAGGCGACGTAGGCGGCGAACACTTCGACCTGGCGGAGGTAGAGCTTTTTCTGGTCCGCCGTGAGCTTGTCCCATTCCGGAAGCAGATCCTTCGGCCACGGCGGCAGCTTGGTGTCCTGCGGGATTACGCCGAGCCGTTTCTGGTTCTCGAATATCTGCTCGCGCACCACGTTCCAGCCCTTATCGAACAGATGCATTTCTCCAATTTTGTCCACCCATTCCTTGGTCGGATGGTGAGGCGCATGGGAGGCGCCGGGCGCGTATTTGATCAGGAACGGCTTGCTGGGGTCGATCTGGTTCAGCTGTGTCATCCAGTCGATGGCCTCGTCGGCCATCGCCGTGATCAGGTTCCACGTGCCCGGCGGTTTGCCCAGGAACGGATAGATCTGGGTCGTGTTGCGGAACAGGTTCGGCTCCCACTGGTTGGAGTCGCCGCCGACAAAGCCGTAGAAATACTCAAAGCCCATGCCGGTCGGCCACTGGCCGAAGGGTCCGGCCTGGCTGGCCGCAAAGGCCGGCGTGTTGTGATCCTTGCCGAACCATGAGGTGGAGTAGCCGTTGTCGAGCAGGATCCGCCCGATAGTCGCCTTGTCCTTGTCGATGATACTGTTGTAGCCGGGAAAACCCGTCGCCTGCTCCGAGATCACGCCAAACCCGGCCGAATGATGGTTGCGTCCGGTGATCAGCGCCGCGCGCGTTGGCGAGCACAATGCGGTGGAGAACATCCGGTTGTAGCGCAGACCCTCATTGGCGATGCGATCCAGGGCCGGCGTCGGGATGACGCCGCCGAATGTGCTGGGTACGCCGAAGCCGGCGTCGTCAGTGATGATGAGCAGCACGTTCGGAGCGTTCTTTGGAGGCACGACACGCGGCGCCCACCAGGGCTTCGATTGCAGGGCGCCATCCTTGATCACACCGCCGAACTTCGGGTCAGGCGGCGGTAGCTGCTTACCGTCGATCGTTGTCGTGGCGCTAGGTGAGCCCAGGGTGCCGTCGACCTGCTGTGCTGAGACCGCAGACATCGTCGCGCAGGTGACAAGGAAGGTTAGTGACAGCGTCGCCAGGTTTCTTGACATTCCAACCTCCGTTGCAATGAAATTCCATCGACTACCGCAGCAGCAAAGGTTAGCAGGAAAAGCCGCCTTGACCGAAATCAACTAGGTTTGCCGCTTCGCCAGGCATTCGGTCGCATGACGCCACGGGCCCGGCTCGGGACTATTGCCATTTTCAGCTTGCAACGCTTGGCACTTTCGGTCGATCTTTTGATAATATTCGCCAACAGAAAAAATAAATTCCAAGGACATGGCGTAGGCTCATCCGGCGCTAGCGGGAACAAAAATCATGGTAACGGCCAGCACGATCAGAGTTGCCCCGGCGCTAGCAGTGGTTGCGGTGGTACGTGATTTCGGCCTCGATCCTGTGGCAATCCTGACCGAGGCCGGCTGGTCTCCGTCGCTACTCAATGACCCTGAAAACATTGTCCCCTACGCGGCGGTGGGCCGCTTGTTCGCAGTCGCGGCAGCTCGCACCGAATGCGACCATTTCGGTCTGCTTTTTGGCCTGAAAGCCGGGCCGTCGGTGATCGGTGCGCTCGGCTTTGCCTCTCGGCACGCTCCAGACGTGCGCTCGGCCCTCCAATTGCTGGCCGGGCGTTTTGCTCACCATGATCGTGGCGGCGTGGTGACCTTCGCGGTGGAGGATGTGGTGACCACGCTCGGCTATCGCATCTTGGATCCGAAGATGCCCGGCAGTGGACACATAACCGCCGGTTCGTTGGCAATTGGCTTCCAATTGATGAAAATGCTGTGCGGCACATCCTGGCAACCGCTGGAGACGAGTTTCGCATTTCACCGGCCAACGGATGTAAAGCCCTACCACAACCTGTTCGGCGACTCGGTCCGCTTCAATGCGGGGGAATCTGTCCTTTCATTCGCATCGCACTGGCTTGATTGTAAGGTTAGCGGTGCCGATCCTGAACTGCAGCGGGTGCTGTTACGCGCTATCGGTAGCAGTGACACGGAGACCTCGAAGAATCGCGACCTGCGGGATGAGGTCCGCGGCGTGCTGGCCGGGATGATCGGGCATGGAAATATCAACCAGATCGCAGTCGCAAGTACCTTTGGCCTGTCCAGCCGCACGCTGCACCGCCGTCTCGCCGCGCTCGGCGCCAGTTTTCAGGGTCTACTCGATGACGTGAGGTGCGAGAGGGCTTGCCAACTCCTGGAGAATACTGCCATGCCGGTGGCAGAAGTGGCGGTGATGCTCGGCTACAGCGAGGTTAGCGCCTTTACCCGTTCTTTTAAGCGCCGGTTGGCCTGCGGTCCTGCTTCTTGGCGTGCTTCCAGAGGCAACGAAGTATCGAACGCCGAGCGAGATACAATACACCAGCATTCAATCTGAGATCTGAAGAAGGCGGCTCAACAGGCTTGGCGTTGTCTCATGTGTCATATGATAGAGCCGCAACTGTCAGTTTGTTCGATAGCCCTGATTTGCCTGACCCCCTTCATCATGGCTCGAACGTCGGCGCGCGCAAGCTTTAGTTTCGCGACGAGGTCAGGCCAACGCATCTGGGTTCGCTTATACCGGACCGGGACCAGCCCTGTCATCGAATAAGCGCGATTTCTTTCTGATCTAGCGGCGCCTCAATCAGCAATCGCGTTGGTTTGGAATGATCAGATATGGCAGTCTTGCGACCTGAGTGCAGTAAAGCGGTCATCGCAAAAAAGTCTCACCTTCACATTTGATCCCAGTCAAGAATGCTCAAAATATGCGATATTATGTTTATGCTTGATCAAGGAACTGACGCCACCCAAACTCTAATCGGGCAAGATGTCTCGTCGAGCGATCGTAAATTCCCTTTTCGGACAAGAAGTATGAGTTGGAAAAAGGCGACGTTCATCATCGTGTATTCCGCCTGCCTGATGTCGGCACCAGTCGTTGCACAGACTAACGATGCCGCGAAGTATGTCGGGGTCGAGGTCTGCGCCGGCTGCCATCAGACGCAGGCGGAACGCTGGAAGACATCACACCACGCGCTGGCAATGGAGAAGGCCACGCCAGTAACGGTACTGGGTGATTTCTCCGGCGTTTCGGTCGAGAATTTCGGCGTGGTGAGCACGTTCTCGCGAGTCGGCGACAAGTTCATGGTCAGAACTGATGGTCCCGACGGAGCGCTGCACGACTATGAAATCACCCACACATTCGGCATCGATCCCCTGCAGCAATACCTGATCGGGTTTCCCGACGGGCGCTACCAGATGCTCGGGCTCGCCTGGGACACGCGTCCCAAGGACAAGGGTGGCCAGCGCTGGTTCCACCTCTATCCCGACGAAAAGCTGCAGCCGGGTTCGCTGCTGCACTGGACCGGCCGCGATCAGAACTGGAATTACCAGTGCGCCGACTGCCATACGACCGATCTTAAAAAGAACTTCGATCTCTCTGCAAACACGTTCGCCACCACCTGGGCCAGTCTCGGCGTGACGTGCGAGGCCTGCCATGGCCCCGGATCCCGCCATGTCGCGTGGGCGAAGGCCGGCCCGAGCCCGACGCCTGCCGATAACTCCGGCCTGCCCGACAAGGCCCGGATGGACCTTGAGGCTTGGCTGAAGGCGACCGATCGCGGCAAGTGGGAAATGAACCCTGCGACCGGAACTGCTCACCGCACCGAACCGCTGGCTTCAACCCAGCTCAACGCTTGCGCCTCCTGTCATTCACGACGACATCTTCTCGCCAAGGGACTTGCGCCTGACGCTCCGTTCCTCGATGCGGCTCTGCCGAGCCTCCTGATACCGGGGCAATACCATGCGGACGGGCAGATCGACGGCGAGGTGTTTGAGTACGATTCCTTCCTTCAAAGCGCCATGCACAAGGCCGGCGTCGTCTGTTCGAACTGCCATGAACCGCATGCGGCAAAGTTGCGGGCCGAAGGTAACGCTCTGTGCGCCCAGTGCCATTTGCCGGAAAAATTCGACGTCACCGCGCATCACAAGCATTCCTCCGGCAGCGCCGGAGCGCAATGCGTCAACTGCCATATGCCCACCAAGAATTACATGGTGGTGCACGACCGCCGCGATCACAGCATGCGGGTCCCGCGGCCTGATCTGTCGGTGTCAATCGGCACGCCCAACGCCTGCACCCAGTGCCACGCCGATCGCTCAGCAGAATGGGCGGCGAAGGCCGTTGCTGAATGGTATCCGAACGGCCGCCAGGCCACGCCGCATTACGGCACCGCACTCCATGCCGGCCGGACCGGCGCCGTCGATGCGGAACGCCAGCTTGATCAATTAATCCTGGACAAGAACCAGCCTGCGATTGCACGGGCCACGGCCTTGCCTCTTCTGGGTCGCTATGTATCCCCCGCCTCCGAGCCTGCCATCAAGGCGGCAATCGCCGATCCCGATCCGTTGGTCCGCATGGTCGCGGCGCAAGCACTGCCGCCCTCCCCGTCCCGCGCCATGATCGAGGCAATCTTGCCGCTTCTCAGCGACCCCGTACGCGCGGTTCGCGTCGAGACCGCGCGAGTGATTGCTGGGTTCGATCCGCAGACAATGACGCCCGAACAACGCAGCGCATTTACCAACGCCTACCAGGAGCTGGTTAGCGCCGAAATGATAGAC
>JADGRR010000263.1 GCA_017880745.1 Burkholderiales bacterium | reverse complement strand
CTTCGACGGAAGACGTCGGGCGGATTGCGCAAGCGGCGGGCGTCAAGAAGCTCGTGTTGAGCCACCTCGTGCCTGGCGACGACCCCTCGATTACCGACGACATGTGGTTGGAGGGAGTGCGCAAGCATTACAGTGGGCCTGTCGTGGTCGCTCGCGATCTGATGGAGCTCGATCTCTAGGGCGGATTCCGGCCGCCCAGGTGCCGCGCGTCAGGCCGAGTCGCCGCTGATCGCTCACGCAGTTGCCGACATCGCCTGATCTGCGGTATGAAAGAAACGCTTCGGAGCAACCCGAGTGCGGGACAGCTCTTGCCTCGCTTTGGTGGTTGGAATAGATTGCGGAGTAATCGCCGCAAAATCCGCTCAATGCGCCCTCGCAGCGTGGTCCTCTCCCGGGGAGGGAGAAGCAAGCATGAACATAAAGCCCGTTATGCGCATTCGGAATCTTCTACCGCGCCTGCGCCTGGTGCCTCGGCCGGCGAACCGGGATCGTAGCGGGAGTGAATTTCCTTTCGTTTCGTTCGGCGCGAAACAGTACAGATACGCCAGACCGATCGCCGGGCTGATTCCCGCCATTGCGGTCATGCTCGGCCTTGCCACGGCCGGCGCGCGGGCCGAGCAGTTACCCTTGTGGGAAGCCGGGGCGGGCGCTGCCGCACTCAGCTTCCCGGCTTACCGCGGCTCGAACGAGCGGCAATTCTGGCTGCTGCCATTCCCGTACATCATCTATCGCGGTGAAATTCTGCAGGCGGACGAGCGACGGATGCGGGGCCTGTTCTACGAGACCGACCGGCTCGAGGTCGACGTAAGCATCAACGGCTCGGTACCGGTGGATAGCGGCAAAAACGACGCCCGGCGGGGCATGCCCAATCTCGACGCAACTCTGGAGATCGGGCCGGGTTTGAACCTCAAGTTGATGGAAACCGGCGACCGCCGGATGCGCACGGAGTTGCGGCTGCCGGTGAGGGGCGTGTTCGCCTCCGATTTTTCCTATGTTCGACACGTGGGCTGGGTGTTTCAGCCGCAGGTCAACATCGACATGCGGGATCCGCTGGGAAACGCAGGCTGGAAGCTCGGGCTGCTCGCGGGGCCGGTCTATTCCGACCAGCGCTATAACCGCCACTTCTACGCCGTGGAACCGGCCTTCGCCACAGCGGCGCGGCCGGCCTACAGCGCGGGCGGAGGCTATGGCGGCGTTCAGGCGATCGCCGCGCTGAGCAAGCGCTACCGTGAATTCTGGGTCGGCGGCTTCGTCAAATGGGACTCCCTGCACGGCGCGGCATTCGCGAACAGCCCACTGGTCAAGGACAAACAGGGCGTGGCGGCGGGATTTTCCATCGCCTGGATATTCGGCGAATCGAAAACCAGGGTCGAAGTGGCGCGGTAGGAAACGGCCATAGCAAGTTTCCGCAGGACCGCGGTGGGCCGAAATGCGGCATTCGAATCCATTCTGAGACACTACCGGCTTGAGGGTCGTCTGGAGCAAAGTCCGCACTTGGAGTAGAGTTTCGCTTTTCACATACGACAAACGATTTTCATGGATGTGAAAACCTCTAAGCTCCCGTTTCAGTGCCCGAAGAAGACTGAGTGAGCGCTGTCTTCCCCGGAAGAGATCCCGAACAGCGCTGCATCGAAGCCCTGCGCGCCGGGCGCTTCCGGATTCGGAACTGCGACGCTTGCGGCGATCACCTGTCCCATCCGTTCGCTCGATCCGGCGCGCTCTATTGCCTGGATCAAATTTAAGGAGACCAAAGCATGGAAACCGGCATTCTTGCCTACGGTGCCTATATTCCGCGGCGCCGGCTTGCGCGCAAATCGATCGCTGATGCGAACGCGTGGTTCACCCCCGCGCTGCGCGGCCAAGCCAAGGGCGAGCGTTCGATGTGCAACTGGGACGAAGACGCGGTGACCATGGCAGTCGAAGCCGCGCGCGACTGTATGACCGGGCTCGACCGGGATCGGATACGCACGGTGCAGCTTGCCTCGACCTCGTTTCCGTTCGCGGACCGGTTAAACTCCGGCATAGTCGCACAGGCGCTGAATCTCTCGCCCGAAATCTCGTCGCTCGACGTCGGATCGTCGCAACGCGCCGCTACGGCCGGGCTGGCGGCTGTGCTTCAGGGCACGGGTGCCGGCGGACAGGCGCTGTTTCTCGCGTCGGAAAAGCGCCGCACCAAGGCCGGGAGCACGCTCGAGATGACCAGCGGCGACGGCGCGGCGGCGCTCCTGGTCGGCGCGGGCAAGGTGATCGCCAGGCTCGTCGCCGCCCACAGCCGCACGGTGGATTTCATCGACCATTATCGCGGCCAGGGTTTCGCCTACGACTACGTCTGGGAAGAGCGCTGGATCCGCGACGAAGGCTACGCCAAGATCGTGCCGGCGACGCTCGCCGGTTTGTTCGGGAAATGCGCCGTGGAGCCAGGCTCGATTGCGCACTTCTGCATGCCCTGCACGCTCGGCAAGGTCGCCGTCTCGGTGGCGAAGAAGGCGGGCATTCCCGAGGCCGCGGTGCGCGACAACCTGCACGCCGTCTGCGGCGAGACCGGGTGCGCGCACGCGCTGCTGATGCTGGCCGACGCGCTCGCAACAGCCAAGCCGGGCGAACGCATTCTGGTGGTCGGTTTCGGCCAGGGCTGCGATGCGCTTCTGTTCGAGGCGACCGCGGAACTGCGCGAGCTGCCGCCGCGCAAGGGCGTGCGCGGCTATCTCGCGCGGCGCAGCGAGGAGACGAACTACAACCGCTTCCTCGCCTTCAACGAATTGATCACGCTCGAGCGCGGCATGCGCGCCGAACTGGACAAGCAGACGGCGCTTTCGACCCTGTACCGCAAACGCGACATGATCCTGGGTCTGGTCGGCGGGCGTTGCGGCAAATGCGGTACGCTGCAGTTTCCGAAATCGAATGTCTGCGTCAATCCGGCCTGCAACGCATTCCACACCCAGAGCGACCATGCTTTCGCCGAGATGAGCGGCAAGGTCAACTCGCACACCGCGGACCAGCTCACCTATTCGCCCGATCCGCCCGCCATCTGCGGCATGGTGCAGTTCGATGCCGGCGGGCGGCTGATGATGGACTTCGCCGACGTGGACATGGCCGAGGTCGGCGTCGGCTTGCCGATGCGCATGGTGTTCCGCATCAAGGACTACGATTCGCAGCGTGGATTCACGCGTTATTTCTGGAAGGCGACACCTGCCGGTGCCGCGAAGGAGGCATGATATGGCCAGCGGCATACGCGACAAGGTTGCGATTCTCGGCATGGGCTGCTCGAAATTCGGCGAGCGCTGGGACAAGGAAGCCGACGACCTGATGGTCGAAGCGTTCGAGGAGGCGATCAAGGACGCCGGCATCGAGAAGAACCAGATCCAGGCCGCCTGGCTCGCCACCGCGATCGAGGAGCAGCATGTGGGCAAGTCCGGCATTCCGCTCGCCCAGGCGCTCAGATTGCCCTTCATACCGGTGACGCGAGTGGAGAACTACTGCGCCAGCGGCACCGAAGCGTTTCGCGGCGCGGTCTACGCGGTTGCTTCCGGAGCCTGCGATATCGCGCTCGCGCTCGGCGTGGAGAAGCTCAAGGACACCGGCTACGGCGGCCTGCCGCAGCGCTCGCGCGGCGCGCTCAACTCGATGTTCTGGGCCAATCTTTCTGCGCCCGGCAGCTTCGCCCAGCTCGCCGGTGCCTATGTAGCCAAACACGGCTGCAACGCCGGCGACCTGAAGCAGGCGATGGCCCACGTCTCGGTCAAGAGCCACGACAATGGCACGCGCAATCCGAAGGCGCATCTGCAGAACAAGATCACGGTCGACACCGTGATGAACGCGCCGATGGTGGCGGCGCCGCTCGGGTTGTACGACTGCTGCGGCGTCTCCGACGGCTCGGCCTGCGCCATCGTCACCACGCCGGAACTGGCGAAAAGCCTGGGCAAGTCGGACATCATCAGCGTCAAGGCACTGCAGCTCGCGGTATCCAATGGCCTCGAAGCGCAGCACAATTCCTGGGACGGCAGCTATTTCGCCACCACGCGCATCGCTTCAACGCGCGCCTACGCGGAAGCCGGAATAACCAAGCCGCGCGAGCAGATCGACCTGATCGAAGTGCACGACTGTTTCTCGGTCACCGAACTGGTCACCATGGAGGATCTGCACATCTCGCCCGAGGGCGGAGCGATCAAGGACGTGCTCGACGGATTCTACGACGCCGATGGCGGCATACCGTGCCAGATCGACGGCGGGCTCAAATGCTTCGGCCACCCGATCGGCGCTTCGGGGCTGCGCATGATCTACGAGATGTATCTGCAACTGCTCGGCCGCGCCGGCCCGCGCCAGCGCAAGCAGCCGCCGGTGTTCGGCTTGACCCACAATCTGGGCGGCTTTCCGCACCAGAACGTCTGCTCCATCTCCATCGTCGGCCGCTATGGCGCGTGAGCCGTGTGGGAGCGAGCTTGCGCCGCGAAGCAAGTCCCCACCTCTTCGGGTGGTCCCGACCTTCGGTCTCCCACCTTGCGGGGCTCACGATATCCGACGTTCGCGAGCAAGCTCGCTCCCACAACGTGCTTAGACTATGATTGAATTTTTCACACAAAAGAGGCTCAAGTAAATGCCATTCCCCTTGAGTCAACTTACGCCATGACCATTCTTTCTACAAACCGCAGGAGCGCAATGTGACCGACATGATGAAAGACAAAGTAGTGGTGGTGACCGGATCGGGCGGCGGCATCGGCCGCGAGTTCGCGCTGCTGATGGCGGCCGAGGGCGCCAAAGTCGTGGTGAACGACATCGGCGCATCGGTAAGCGGCGAAGGCAAGGACACCGGGCCGGCGCAAAAAGTGGTGGACGAAATCCGCGCCGCGGGCGGCCAGGCGGTGGCCAACACCGACAGCGTCGCGAGCTGGATGGGCGCCAACGCCATCGTCAAATCCGCCATCGACAACTTCGGCCGCATCGACTGCGTCGTCAACAACGCCGGCATCCTGCGCGATCGCATGTTCTTCAAGATGAACCCGGAGGAGTGGCAAGCGGTGATCGATGTGCACCTGAATGGCGCATTCTTCGTCGGCCGCGCCGCGGCAATCTATTTCAAAGAGCAAGAGTCCGGCGCCTATGTGCACATGACCTCGACCTCGGGACTGATCGGCAACATCGGTCAGGCAAACTACGGCGCCGCCAAGCTCGGCATCACCGCGCTCTCGAAGATGATCGCCATGGACATGGCGCGCTACCACGTGCGCTCCAACTGCATCGC
>JADGRR010000262.1 GCA_017880745.1 Burkholderiales bacterium | reverse complement strand
TCGTGCGCATCCGGCGGCACGCGCCAGAGCAAGGTGTACTGCCCCGACCATTGCGCCGCCAGCGCGCCAATGGCGACCGTCCTGGTCTGCGCGCCCAGAGCGAAGGCGGCAGTCTTGTCGTCGAGCGCACTCAGCGTCGCGTGGAATTCCCTGCCTTGCCCGTCGCGCAGCAGCAGCACTGCGGGCCGGTTCAATTCACGCAGTTCATCCAGTCCGCCGCGGGCGGTGCGGCAGCGCAAACCGAGGCCTTCGGCCTGCTTGCAGGCATCTCCGCCTTGATAGTCCGCGCCCCACGCCCGGAACAATGCTGCGTATGACAGCGCGCGGCTGTCGCCGAGCGGTTCACCCGCCGGCCATTCCAGAGGATCGGCCAATGCCGCCTCCGGCTTGGCATCCGGGTGCACGCCCGTCGCCGGCGCGGCTGCCGCCACGGGCGCTGCGATGCCAGACTGCGCCGCGACCGACCTGGGCTCCCCCTGCTCCCTCCAATACACGGCGAGCGCGAGCGCCGCAGCGGCCAGCAGAATCACGCCCGCCGCGAGGGCGCGCAGCAGACGGTGCCGCGCCGACGGCTGGTGAAACGCCTCGCGCGCGGCCTGGGCCAGCGTCATCGCATCGACGCGCTCCTTGCTTTGCACATAGGCGCCCAGCAGCGCGCGGTCGCACAGCACGTTGATGACCCGGGGAACGCCGCCGCTCAAGCGGTACAACCGACCCATCAGCCGCGCGGGGAACAGCTGCCGCTGCGCGCCCGACACCTCGAGGCGATGGCGCACGTAGGCGGCGACTTCCGGTCTGGTCAGCGGGCCGAGGTGATAGCGCGCGACGATGCGCTGGCTGAGCTGGCGCAGCTCCGGCCGCTCCAGCATCAGCGCGAGCTCGGGTTGACCCAGCAGTATGATCTGCAGCAGCTTGCGCTGGTCGGTTTCCAGATTGGTGAGCAGCCGCATCTGCTCCAGCACCTCGGCGGCGACGGCCTGCGCCTCGTCGATGATCAGCACCGTGTGCCGGCCCCTGGCATGGGCGTCCAGCAGGTAAGCGTTGATGCAATCGACGAACACCTTGATGCTGGTATTGCCGGGCGGGTAGGCGATGCCGAATTCGACGCAGATGGTCGAGAGCAGTTCCTCCACCGTCAGCTTGGGATTGAAGATATAGGCCACATCGCAGGACGCGGGAATCTGCTGCAGCAGGCAGCGGCATACGGTGGTCTTGCCCGCCCCCACCTCGCCCGTGAGCAGCACAAACCCGCCATCGCCGTTCACGCCATAGAGCAGATGCGCCAGCGCCTCCTGATGCCGCTGGCTCAGGTAGAGATAGCGCGGGTCGGGCGCGATGGAGAACGGCGCTTCGGCGAGGCCAAAGTAATGCTGATACATGGAAACCGGGGAGCGAGACGGATGCCGCCATTATAGCGGCCAGTGCGGCGCGCCGCGTGCTTCGGCATAACGTCACCGGGGGCTGCGTGCCAGCATCGCAGGCGATTGTTGTGGAAATCGCGGTGGACCGTGATGCGCCGAACAGCCCTGGGCAACCCGCTTTTCCGATCAGCCGCTACTCGTCGCTCGAGGCGTCGCGTATCATCTCGCGAAATTTGACCACCTCGTAGTCCTCGCCGCTGTCGACCACGCCCTGGGGCATGAGCAAGCAGGTAAGCTCGCCCTTGCGGTATTCCATGTTCTGCCCGGGAACGAACACCCCGGCCCGCAGCAGCAGGCGCGCCTCGCCGTCCGGCTCGCCGCCGTCGCCGAGCAGTATGCCGGTCTCCCCGCCCGCGCCGCCCAGGCTCAATTGCACCAGTTGCGCCGACTTGGCCATAGTCTGGATGCCAACCGAGCCCTTCTGCGGATTATCGCGCTGAAGGCGGCGTATCACGCCGAGTACCCAATTGTCGCCACCCTCCGGCTGCAGTCCGAGCAGACAACCGATTTTGAGCCAGTCGCCCTTCATCTCCGGGATGCCGGCGCCGAAGCCGCCGACGCTGACATTCTCCACGATCCAGGTTTCCGCGCCCGAGGTATCGGGGGTACCGCAACCGCCGAGCACGGCCAGCACGCCGTCGTAGCCGTGGGTGACGTTGAGGCGCGACTTCACCCGATGACGCTGGTGTTTTCGCTCCGGCGGCTGGTGCGACCAGTACAGCGCCAGGTGGTCGAGCACGTCGAGCACGGTTTCGGCCGGATAGGTACCGCCGAGATTCACCTGCGGCGGCACGCTGCCCGTCGTCCTGACTGCCGCGATCAGGTTTTCCAGGTCCTCCAGCGCCTTGCCGGCGGCGAAGAAGCGCAGTGTCGGCGCATGCTGGGGCGGGCGCGCCAGGCGCAGCGGCGCCTGGCTGGTGGCGAGATCAATCCAGTAGGCGATATCGGGCTGCAGGTCCAGACGCAGGGTGAACGAGGCACAAAAGTGCGCAATCAGGCGCTCGCACAGCTCGATCTCCAGCGGCAGCAGGCTGTCGGGCGAGGATGCGGACAACATCACCGCCTTCAGAAATTCCTGTTCCGGCGTGGAATCCCCGGGGATGCCCGGATAAACCGTCACCGAGGAGTGCGCGAGTTTGCGGTTTTCGGCCAGCGCATACACCTTGGCCACGACGCCCCACACCGACGGATCCATCGGCCCATAGCGTACATGCATCCATTTCATCTGGGTGCGGAGCGCGCGCAGCGCGCGCACCAGCAACAGCGGCATACTGCCCTTGAGCGCCTCCGCGCCCTTGGCGCCGGTGGCGTAAAGATCGACGCAGGTCGCGTAGGCAAGCGACGCCTGGCGCCAGTATTCGTGGATCGCCGTCCACAGACGGATCTCCTGGTATCGCGCCAGGCGCGGCGAAACCATGTAGTCGCGCGCGAGCTTGCGCAGGTGCGTCTGTGCCGTCTCGTCCAGGAGCTGCACCAACTGGGCTCGATATTCCGCTTTGAACCCTTCCGCAGCAACGACCGACTCCAGCCAATGCGTCAGTTCGTCCGCGCACTTGAAGGCATCGTCGGCCGGCAGCTCCTCAAGGATCTTCCTCGCCTCCTTGAGCTCGGCCATGGGGTGATCCGGCTTCTTGCTTCCAAACAGGCTGATCATGCTCGTCTCACGAAAATATCGGACTACCGATCATGCGCAAAAAATGCAGAAAAATGGAGGTCTGCAGCCCGGTTTGACATTGTTTAACCAAGCGCCCTCATGGAAACCGGCGCGGCAGCTGCGCGCGCAAATTGCCTATCTGCGCCTCGAGCTCGCGAATGCGGCCGATAAGCGTAACAGCCAGCGCGAGCGCCTGCGGCTCGAGTTCGAAATCGGCACGCAGGCGGCCCGCAGCTCGCACCGTAACCACGACGTCGCCGCTGAAGGTCCACTCGGTTTGCTGCGGATTGTTCGGTACGAGAGCGCCGCAATCCACGAGTTCGCGCAGCTCCGCGTCCGACAGGCCGGAGAAGCGCGCGAGCTCGGCACACGAAAACTCGAGACGATCGTCCAGCCACACGGCATCAGCTTGCTGGATTTCCATTTCTGATCTCCTGTTCGAAATGTCCACGTGGATTGAAGGTCGAACCATCCGACAGTTCCTTGAACAAGGCCCGCTCGCGCTCGCTCAGCACGGTGGGCACGACGATTTGGACGATCGCGTACAAGTCGCCTTCCCCCGCGCTCGGTTTCGGCAGTCCGCGCCGGCTAAGCCGCAATTTCTGTCCGGCATGCGTCCCCGGCGGCACTTTGAGATGGACCGAGCCGCCGAGCGTAGGGACTTCGACCACGGCACCGAGGGCGGCTTCCCATGGCGCCAATGGCAGGTCCAGATACAGATCGTGGCCGCTGACGCGGTAGAGCGCATGCGGGTGCAGGGCGATATTGAGATACAAGTCCCCGTCGGGTCCGCCGTTCAGCCCCTTCCCGCCCTTGCCTCGCAGCCGCAGCCTTTGCCCATCGGTGGCGCCTTTGGGCACACGCGCCTGGAACGATCGCTGCACGCGATGCAGCCGGCCATGCTCGTCGTATTCCGGCACACTGAGATTCAGGTCTACCGTGGTGCCGCGACTGGCGTCCTCCAAAGTGATGTGCGCCGTAACCTCGTAATCCTGCCCGGGCATTTGAAAAGTGCCGCCCTGCCGCCCCGCGTGCTGCCCGCCGCCCGCAAGACCCGCGAACAAATCGGACAAATCGACGTCGTCGAACGAAAACCGCCTATCCCCGAACTGCTTTCCCCAGTCCGGAGGAGGCTGAAAATCCTGCCCGGGCTGGTGGCTGCCCAACTGGTCGTAGGCGGCGCGCTTTTCCGGATCCTTGAGGGTCTGGTAGGCATCCGCGATCTCCTTGAATTTCTCCTCGCCGGCGGGATCCTTGGAGACGTCCGGGTGATACTTGTGCGCGAGTTTGCGGTATGCCTTCTTGATCGCGTCGGTGTCGGCGTCACGCTCGACGCCGAGGACCTGGTAGTAATCCTTGTATTTCATCACTCACTCCGTGAGGCCAAAGCGGCTTGACGCAGCCAACATTGTAGTTCTTTCGCTGGACAGGCTCGCGGTCAGATCATGCTTCGGCCGGTTGCAACCGCCTGGCGCGCGGCGAATCATGCGCCCGGGAAAGCCTTGTCATCAAAGGCGGTACAGAACTCGCGCCAATCCCTATCGACCTTCTTTTGACAGGCGCGCCCCACGGCGATCATCCCGGCCTTCCATTGTTTTTTGCCAGCGAAGGCGATCAACTCGTCTGCGCTGGCCGAGCCCTGGCGCCCGGCGCTGCGCAACTCTCCCCAAGCCACAATTTCCCCGAGGGTCGCCATCAGGCCGCGCAGGCGATCGAAGTGGCCATGCCACAACTCGAGGGCCACCCGGTCCTCCGCCGGCTGGAGTCCTTTCAGGATGTAGGCAACGCCGCCGATGGCCACCGCGCGCAGGAACGCGGGTGATATGGCCTGCACCCGCTCCTGCAGACATACGACCCGCTGCGCCTCGTTTGCCCAGCGCAGCTGCCTGGTTTCGAGGTGCGGCGCGAGAGCCGAGGGCAGCGCCTGCTTCAAGTCGAGCAGGTAGTTGGCATCGGGCGACCCCTTGCCCTCGACCAGAAGGACGAAGCGCTCCACCCCCAAACTGCCGGTGCCGGCGATGCGCCGGGCGACATCCAGCAGCCGATAGAATGCGGGCTTCGGCTGGGCGGGCGCAAAAGCGCGCATGAAGGTTTCGATGCGCTTGCGCTGCGTCGCATCGACGGCAAGCGCTTTCTTGCCGTCGATCCTGATCCTGCGCCTGTTTC
>JADGRR010000261.1 GCA_017880745.1 Burkholderiales bacterium | reverse complement strand
GAGCAGGTTGCGGCGCAGGCTAATATTCGCGCAGCGAATGTTAAGCCGCGCAGCGGCGGTAGATTTCAATAACCTAAATAAGTCGCGCGCGAGCGACCGCCGCTGCGCAGCGCCTGCACCGCCTCTTCCGCCGATCCGATAATGCCGCCCCCAAAACAGAAAACGTCGCGGTACAGCACCGTCCGCTGTCCATTGCGGGCATCGGCCGGTATTGGCTGCCATCGAGACATGCGCGATTCGGACCATGTCTGGTCGGACCGGCCGAAGGCGTATACGCGGAATTGGCCGTCGGAACAGCGGATGCCCTCGAAGCTGATATTGAGCGCACCGCCCGAGCTCTTCGCGATCAGGCTGTAGCGCACTACCCCGTCCTTGCCGACGCTGACCGATTTCGCGTCGATAAAGAAGACGAACGGCGTCGTCGCGCTCACCTGCAGCGGCACGTAATTCTCGGACTTCGGATATTCGGGCAGCGGGGCCTGCGCCTCGCCGCCGCGGCCGGCATCACCGTAATTGTCTTCGGCACTGCCCACCTTTGCCCAAGCCGCAAGCGCCAGCATCAGCCCCAGCGCAAGCCAGGCGCGCATAGGGATCAGTCCAGGTCTTGCGCCAGGGACGCGCGCACGCCGGCGGTGACGGTGCTGACCTCGGCTTGATAGTTCGGGTGGTCTACGCCGAACGCCAGACCCACGCCGTACTTCAGCGCCCGTGCCATCCCATCGTTAAGTTCGAAGCGCAGGAAGTGCACGGCGGAGGTCTTCTCCTCGTTCTCGCGCTCCAGGTCTTCGTCGGCAATGGCATAGATCCGTGCGCAACCTTCGACCTGTACCCAGACCCGATCTTCGATCCCCTTCAACTTCGACAATGCGTGCTTGCGTTCCTCTGCGTCCACATATTCGATCATCATCGTCGCCTTGAGATTGCGTCCGTCCGGGATCAGGGGATTGTACACGTCGAGCTCGTCCTGTATGCCCTGCTCCTCGAACGTGCGTTCGATGCGCAGCATTTCCTGGACTTGATAGCGGAGCGTGAGCTCGTCCTCGAATATCAGCGTCACATGCGCGCCCAGATGAATCGTGCGATCCCGCTTGTGCGCCATGACCTTGGCCCGGAATTCCTTGCGCTGCCGGGCATAAACTTCCAGGCTGAGCAGACTGTCTCTCGCGATCTTGTGCATGGTCTTCTGCATTGCGCTCACATCCCTTTTCATAGTCCGTAGGCGATGCGCAGCAAGGTCAGCGGATGCTCTCTCTGCGCTCTGGTTTCCCCCATCCCCTGCTGAATATGGCGCGCCGCGATCGCGCAGTCGGAACTGATGTAATCCGGATCGCTCGCGGCCATGGCTTTGAACACCGGCCGGCCGATTTTCATCGAATTGGCGTAGTACTCCGACTTCACGCCCCAGGTTCCGTCGTGTCCCGAACAGCGCTCCACCGTGCTGACAGTGGTCTGCGGCACCAGCTGCAACGCCTCGCGTGTCTTCTGCCCCATGTTCTGCACTCGCGAATGGCAGGGGATATGGTAGGAGACCTTCCCCAGCGGCTGCTTGAAATCGGTTTTGAGCAGACCGTCCTTGTGCCGCAGGACGAGGTATTCGAAAGGATCGAACATCGCCGCGGCCACCGCCTCCACCTCGGCATCGCCGGGGAATAGCAGCGGCAACTCCGACTTGAACATGAGTGTGCAGGAGGGCACCGCGGTGAGGATGGCATAGCCCTCGCGCGCAAGCCGGGCTAGCGGCGGGATGTTGACGTGCTTGAGGCGCGCGACGCTTTCCAGATCGCCCAGCTCCAGCTTGGGCATACCGCAACAGGCCTCCTTCTCCACGATTACATAGGGGATTTCGTTGTGGTCGAGCAGCTTGATCAGGTCATAGCCTATCCCGGGTTCGTTGTAATTCACGTAGCAGGTTGCAAAAATTGCGACCTTTCCCGGCGTGCGCGCGCTGTCTTTCACCGCGTGCGGCTGGCTCGCCGGCGCCCCGCGCCGAAATCTCGAAGGGCTGTACGGGGGCAGCTTGCGCTCCTGGTGCACGCCGATGACTTTTTGCATCAGCGCGCGCGCCGCGCCGTTGCGGTTGAGCGCATTGACCGTCTGCGCCACCACCGGTATCGCGGCGAGCTTGCCGATCGCGTCCGTGGAGGACAGAAGTCTGTCGCGCAACCGAACTTCGCCCTTTTTGTACTTGACCGCCTTGGCGCGCAGCATCAAGTGGGGGAAATCGACGTTCCACTGATGCGGCGGCACATACGGACACTTGGTCATATAACACAGGTCGCACAGATAGCACTGTTCGACCACTTTGCCGAAATCCTTCGCGTCCACGCCGTCCACCTCGCCGGTCTTGCTTTCGTCGACGAGGTCGAACAATGTAGGAAAGGCGGTACACAGGCTGACACAGCGGCGGCAACCGTGGCAAATCTCGTAGACGCGGCGAAGCTCGGCGCTGAGCTTCGCTTCGTCGTAGAAATCCGGTGACTCCCAGTCAACAGGATGCCGGGTGGGAGCCTCGAGGCTCCCTTCGCGCACTGTCATATTGTCGGTGATAGGTAATGGGCGGGGAATGTGCGCGTTTGGGCACGTATGCCCATCACCCATTTCCCATGACTCAGTCCCAGATTAATCCGTCAGCACATCCAGGGCCTTCTGGAACCGGTTGGCGTGCGAGCGCTCCGCTTTTGCCAGCGTCTGGAACCAGTCGGCAATTTCTTCGAAGCCTTCATCGCGCGCGCTCTTGGCCATGCCTGGATACATGTCCGTGTATTCGTGCGTCTCGCCGGCAACGGCGGCTGTCAGATTCTGGCGGCTGGAGCCGATCGGCAGGCCGGTCGCCGGATCGCCCACCTGCTCCAGGTATTCGAGGTGGCCATGCGCATGGCCGGTTTCGCCTTCAGCGGTTGAACGAAACAGCGCGGCGACGTCGTTCTGACCTTCGATGTCAGCCTTGTTGGCGAAATAAAGATAGCGGCGGTTAGCCTGGGATTCGCCAGCAAACGCAGCTTTCAGATTTTCCTCGGTTTTGGATCCCTTGAGTTTCATTGTTCCTCCTGCGGTTGGTAACAACAATTAAAAAATAACTAATCAATAAATCAGAGGCAAAGAAAATAATATAGAACAGCTCTAATCTATAGATTTAATATAATCTCATCTGCCTTGAGTGTCAAACCCGCTGTCCATTCCAGCGTTGCCGTCTGCGTCAGCGCCTTAGGGCAGCCCCGATTTCGGCAAAGGTCTGGGCCACTTCCGTGGTTTGGATCGCAACTCCAAGCTGGCGCGCGATTTGGGACGCCGAGTAAATCCCGCGCACGGTCTGCGTCTTGCCGTCGCCGCCCATGTCGATAACCAGCGCATGCTGGCGCCCTGCGCGCTGGAGCGTCGCCACGATATGCCCTACATCCGCATGGATCAGGTCGGCGTAGTGCAGTACCTCCAGCCGCTCGCACGGGGTCATGATGTCGCGAACGCGAATTTCCTGGCGTTTGATCCCGCGCTCCAGCGCGAATTGCACCGGCTTCTCTCCCAGGATGTCGCTCGAGGTGATCAGACCCAGTACATGGCGCTCATCGTCGCTCACCAACAGCAAGCGCACGCCGCGCCGGATCATGAACCGGTTGGCGGCATCCACCGGCGCCTCCAGATCGATGGTCGCAGCAGGAATCTGCCTTAGATCAGTCATGACCGCGAGTGCGGGCGAGTCGACGCGCACACGCTCCGCATCCTGGCCCGGCCGGTGGTGGCGTGCCCCCGGTAGCAGGCGGTGCGCGCTAAGGGGATGGTATTCCCGTTTCATTTGGTGCTCCGAGGAGCGGATATAAGGTGTGGCACGCCGAGCCCGCCCAAGGACAGAATCTCGATCATCGCACTTGGCGCAGTGCGGGACCATGTTTAGGGTGCTGGAAATCCCGGTTCAGGTAGCGCGCCAGTTCGTTCAGCGCCTGGGCGTAGACGTCGCGCTTGAAGTCGATCACGGTTTCCAGCGGGATCCAGTACTCGTGCCAACGCCAAGCGTCGAACTCCGGATGCTCGCTTGCGCGCAGCGACACGTCGCTGTCGCGCCCGATCAAGCGCAACAGGAACCAGATCTGCTTCTGGCCCCGGTAGCTGCCGCGCCATTCGCGTCTGACCCATTGCGCCGGCACTTCGTAACGCAGCCAGTTTCTGGTGCGGCCAAGGATTCTGACATGGTGGGATTTCAACCCCACCTCTTCCTCAAGCTCCCGGAACATGGCCTGCTCCGGGGTCTCACCGTGCTTGATTCCGCCTTGCGGAAACTGCCAAGAATGCTCCTTGATGCGCTTGCCCCAGAATACTTCGTTCCTTGCGTTACAGAGAACAATGCCGACGTTCGGGCGATAGCCGTCACGGTCGAGCATGATACATTCACCTTGAGCTAGAATTTGTACCATTCTTCCACATTTCGCGGCGCATTGAAAGCGGCCCGTCGCTAGGGTCAGTTGACATTCACCGCGGCAATGTTCGAGTAGAATAGCGCCGCTATAGCCATCGGAATCCTCATGCGCGTCTCGCAGTTCTTCATCTCCACCCTCAGGGAAGCCCCCGCCGATGCGGAAATCGTCAGCCAAAAGCTGATGTTGCGCGCCGGCATCATCCGGCGCCTCGCCGGCGGCATCTACACCTGGATGCCCTTGGGCCTGCGTATCGTGCGCAAAGTCGAGGCGATCGTGCGCGAAGAGATGAACCGTGCAGGCGCGATCGAGCTCTTGATGCCGGTGGTGCAGCCGGCGGAGTTGTGGCAGGAATCGGGCCGGTGGGAGAAGTACGGGCCGGAGCTGCTGCGCTTCCAGGACCGGCACCAGCGCGACTTCCTGATCCAGCCGACGTCCGAAGAGGTCATTACCGATCTCGCGCGCAACGAGCTCAGAAGCTACCGCCAGCTGCCGCTGCATTTCTACCAGATCCAGACGAAGTTCCGTGACGAGCGCCGACCGCGTTTCGGCATCATGCGCGGGCGCGAATTCACCATGAAAGACGGCTACTCCTTTCACGCTGATTACGCCGACCTGCAGCGCGAGTACCGAAACATGTACGACACCTACACGCGCATTTTCACCCGCCTCGGCCTCAAATTTCGCGCCGTGGCCGCCGACACCGGTTCCATCGGCGGCACCGGCTCGCATGAGTTTCACGTGCTGGCCGACTCGGGCGAGGACGCCGTCGCTTACTGCCCGGAATCGGATTTTGCCGCCAACGTCGAACTCGCCCAGGCGCTGCCCCCGGCGGCGGCACGACCTGCGC
>JADGRR010000612.1 GCA_017880745.1 Burkholderiales bacterium | reverse complement strand
AAAAAACTCGAGGCGGGTGCGGAACTTGTCGCGCTCTCCGGTCGAATAAACCGCATCGATGACCTTGCCGAGCAAGTTGCGTATCGGATCGTCGGGGATCTTGGCGCGGTTCTCGGCCCAGTCGGTCTCCATCACCCCGGCCTCGGGCAGTTCCGTTTTCACCAGAAAACCCAGCCCTTGCCAGAACTCCCTTATCACCGGCCAGACTTTTTCCGGAGCCTCCGGCACCACCAGCCAGCGCTGGGTGCCGGCACGCTCGATGCGCACCTTGGCCACGTTGGGCAGCAGCTCCGTGGAGCCCGCGCGCAGCGCGCCGCCGCGCTCGGCGTTATAGGTGGACAAAGTCGCCGTGCCCTGGGTATTGATGTCGGGCACGGCGTATCGGTCGTCGCGCGAGGGAGATGTCAGGTCCGGCGGTATCTCCAGGGGCGGCAGCTGGCTCGCTCCCTTGTATTTGATTTTTTCACCCTGGAGGACCTCCGGCATGCTGCTGCAGCCAGCGAGCAGTGCGAACAGAACGAAATAGATTACTTTACGCTTCATACGGCTTTACCCTCGACTAAACGCAGGCCACCTTTTACTTGTATGCCGGCCTGGCGCATGGCTTCCCTGACTACCTCATGAAAATTCGCCGACAGCGGCACCAGCGGCAGACGGATGCCGGGCTCGATCAGCCCCATCTGCGCCAGCGCCCATTTCACCGGAATCGGATTGGCCTCGACGAACAGCTTGGTGTGCAGGCCCAACAGACGGTCGTTGGCCGCGCGCGCCCGGGTGATGTCGCCGCACAAGGCCGCAGCGCACATTTCTCGCATCAGCCGCGGTGCGACGTTTGCGGTTACCGAGATCACGCCGCGCCCCCCCATCAGCATCAGCGGCAGGCCCGTGGCGTCCTCGCCGCTGTAGACTGCGAAAGCCCCGGGTGCACGCCGCAGCAGATCGCTGCCGCGCTCCATGCTCGCGGTGGCGTCCTTGATGCCGACGATGTTGGCAATCTCGGCCAGGCGCAGCACGGTATCGTTTTGCAGGTCGGCAACCGTGCGGCCGGGAACGTTGTACAGGATCAGCGGCAGATCCACGGCCTCGGCGATGGCACGAAAATGCCGGTACATGCCTTCCTGCGTGGGCTTGTTGTAGTACGGCACGACCGACAGGCTGTATTGCGCGCCCGATTTTTTGGCTGACTCGGACAACTCGATCGCCTCGGCGGTGGAATTGGCGCCGGTACCGGCGATCACGGGGATGCGTCCTGCTGCATGCTCGACGGCGACGCGGATCAGTTCCTTGTGTTCGTCGAAATCGACCGTGGGAGATTCACCGGTGGTACCTACGACGACGATGCCCTGCGTGCCCTCGGCGACATGCCAATCGATCAGACTCTTGAAGCGGGCGAGGTCCAGCGACCCGTCTTCGAGCATCGGGGTGACAATGGCAACCAGGCTGCCGGTCAACATATGAACTGTCCCATTAGGAAAATGTTCGATTTTAACGCATTAGCCTCGCCGCCGGCACAAAAAAAACAGCTGGGGACGCTCTGACTAAGTCCGTGATGCAATTGGAGCTTCCGCTGATTTGGGGGATCTACGCCCCGAAGGTATGGATCCCCCTTGAGGGGAAAGTCCCCGCCTCTTCGGGTGGTCCTGACCTTCGGTCTCCCACCTTGGGGAACAAGGCGGCGTAGCCCCCTTGTTCAGACCGACCCTAAGGCGAAAAATCCAGCCTGCAGACCTCCACTTCGCGGCGTACTGCGCAAATACGCTGTATCACCGCCGGCTTCGGCTGCTCGACCATGCCCTGCTCGAAAGCGAGAACGTTGAATCGGCCCTCCACCCATTGCAGCAACTCGCCCGGACGCAGCAGAAACTCCGGATTAGACGGGCGTCCGAGCTTTTCGTTTCCTGCGGCGAAGGTTTCGTAGATGAAAACCCCTCCAGGGCGCAATGCGTCCAGCAGCGCGGCGACAAGGGGGCGGTGCAGGTAATTGGCGACGACGATAGCGTCGAACCGGGTCGCGTCGAAAGGCCAGGGTGAGCGTTCCAGGTCGGCGCAGCGGGTCGAGATCCCGGCCACCCCGGCAAGCGCGGCCAGGGCCGCGCTGTCGCGGTCCACCGCCTCGACACGGCAGCCCAGTCCGGCCAGATAGCGCGCATGCCGTCCCTGGCCGCAGGCGAGGTCGAGCACCGCGCCGCCCGTCGCGATCAGGCGCGCAAAGCGGCACACCCATGCCGACGGGGTTAGCTGGTCATGCTGATGGAGTTGCATCGTCACTTGTTTCCTCCTGAACCGGTCTTGCTTTTATCCATAACCATGTTCTTGGTACGGATACGCTTTTCATCCGTACCAAGAACATGGTTGGCGCGCGCAGCGCGCAATGGCCGCGACGTCAGGATCGATCGACCTAGGACAACACATCGAGCTGCGGCGATCGAACTTGCACGGACGGCGGCCCGTCCGCGCGGATCGTCGATTATGTGCGGATGAAAAACACATCCGCACATAATCGGCGATCTTGTAAAAAAACCCCTACGCCCCGCCTGGTGTTAGCCATAATCTTTTTTTCGGTACGGATGCGCTTCTTATCCGTACCAAAAACACGGTCGGCGCGCGCAGCGCGCAAGCGAAGCTCGGCAAGGCCTTAGTCGACCACCGTCTGCGACTGCTCGCGCATATATTGCTGCACGTAGTAGAACGAGCCGATCGCCTTGCCCGTCGAGCCCGAAGCCTTCCAGCCGCCGAAGGGCTGATAGCCGGGCCAGGCCCCGGTGGTCGCGCCCTGAGGCCGATTGACGTAGGTGACACCGGCCTCGATGCGCGCCAAAAAGTCATCGATCTCGCCGGTGCTCCCGTAAAAACCCGCCGTCAGCCCATATTCGGAAGCGTTGGCATGCGCAATCGCGGCGTCCACCGATTCGACCTCGCCCACGAGCACGATGGGTACGAACTTCTCCTCCCGCCACAGCCGGTAGTCGAGCGCCGCGGTGGCGACCGTGGGCGCGCAAAAATAGCCCTTGGCCAGCCCTTCGTCGACGAGTCGCCTGCCGCCGGTCAGGACCTGGCCATGGCTGACGAGATGGTCCACGCACTTCTGGTAGCGGCCATAGGCCGATGCATTGATTACCGGTCCCATCCAGTTCGCTTTTTCGGTGGGATCGCCGATCGCGAGCGCCTCGGTCAGCGCCGTGAGCCGCTCGCGCAGCGCCGCGGCAACGGGCCGCTCTACATAGACGCGCGAGCAGGCCGAGCATTTCTGGCCAGAGAGGCCGAAGGCCGAGCGCACGATGCCGGTGGCGGCGCGGTCCAGATCGGCATGGCGCGAGACAATGGTGGCGTTCTTGCCGCCCATCTCGGCGATGCATGGCCGCGGCCAGGGACTTTGCGCGAAGCTGCGATAGATGTGCATGCCGACTTCGTGGGAACCGGTAAAGGTGACGCCAGCAACACCTTTGTGCCCGATAAGACTCTCGCCCGCCGTCGCTCCGCCGCCGGTGACGTAATTGCACACGCCATCCGGCAGTCCCGCGTCGCGAAACACCTCTGCCAGCAGCCGGCCGCTCCAGGCGGTATCGCTCGCGACCTTGAACACCACGCTATTGCCGGCAACCAGCGCCGCGCCTATCGGCCCACCGGCGAGCGCGAACGGAAAATTGAACGGCGCGATCACCGCCCACACGCCGTAGGGCTTGAGCACGCTGCGGTTGCGGCTGACGTGAGCCTTGAGCGGATCCTGCGGCAGGATGCGGTCGTACCCCTGGTTCGCTTCCATCTGTGCGCAATACCAGGCGATGAGATCCGCGGTTTCCTGCACCTCCCCCAGCGACTCCACGCGGTTCTTTCCCACTTCCAGCGCCAGCGCCGCGCCGATGTCGTAGACGCGCTCCTCGATCAAGTGTGCTGCACGGCGCAGCAAGCGCACGCGCTCCTGCCAGGGTGTTGTGGCCCAGGGCGGGAATGCCGCGCGCGCCGCGGCGACGGCGGCGTCGACGTCGTCGGCGCCGCCCTGCTGGAACACACCCAGCAGCCAGTCGCGGTCAATCGGGCTGCGCACTTCGAACTTGTCCTTGCTCGAACGCTCCCTGCCGCCGATGAGCATCGCATGTTCGCGCCCCAGGTCTGCCTTGATCTTCGCGAGTGCGCGGTCGAAGCGCTGATGCAGCTCCGCTGGCGGATCGAACATGGTGGAATAGGTCAGCTTGAAATTACTCGTCGCACTCATAGGCGAGCTCCACAAAAGAACGAGGCCACGCGCGGAACACCAGCCCAATCAGCGTTTGTGCGCATTGGCGCAGCGCCCGTTCAACCTGGTTCCGAAATCTCGATCAGGTTCTGGTCCGGATCGCGGACGTAGACCGAACGCAGGGGAAAGCGCGCGCCGGTGCGCTTTACCGGCCCGAGCTCGATCGGAATATTCGCCTCGCGCAACTGCGCTATCACCTCATCCAGCGGCCGGTCGGCGAGGAAACAGATGTCCAGCGATCCCGGCGTCGGATGCGCGGCATAGCCGTCGGTCACCGTGCTCTTGTCGTGGAGGTTGATCTTCTGCTCGCCGAAACGCAGCGCCTTGCGCCCCTGGCCGAAGGTTTCCAGTTTCATCCCCAGGCCGCGGGTGTAGAAATCGATGCACTTCTCGGCATCGCGCGTGGTCAGCACCAGGTGATCCAGGCTCTTGATCATATCGGTTCCGTCTTCCTTCGGTCGGCTAGTTCAATGGGCGAGGTGGGGACATGGACCCGCGTCAGCGGACCCATCATTTCTTCATATGTGCAGCCAGCCAGCCGATCAGGTCGTTGCCAGCTTCGTCGCTCGCCGCGATCAGCGCCCGCACCCCGCCCTCGGCGTTGGGCGTCGCCGCGGCCCGCTCGATGCCGAAGCTTTGTTGCGCCACGAGGCCGCGGTTGCGGATCAGAATGGCTCGCAGCCGCACCACGGCGCGGCTCTTGTCCGCTGCATCGAACACCTGGCTGAACTCTTCCAACTCCAGCCGCAGCGTGTAGTCGGCGCGCGCGCCATCGGTGGGCGCGAATACTCCGGCCGTGCTCGCTCTGGCCATGCTCGCGCGCAGTCTTTGGCTGAGCAGCGCCGCGGGCGCCATTACCCAGCGGCTCTGGGCGTAGGCCTGCGGCCGGGCTGCGTCCTGGTAGGCCAGGCGGTAATGGATG
>JADGRR010000260.1 GCA_017880745.1 Burkholderiales bacterium | reverse complement strand
AGGCGCTGTATTTCCTATCTCACCATCGAACTGAAAGGCACTATCCCCCTGGAGCTGCGCGCGCTGATCGGCAACCGCGTCTACGGCTGCGACGACTGCCAGCTCGCCTGTCCCTGGAACCGCTACGCCGAGGTCAGCGCCGAGCCGGATTTCCAGGTGCGCCACGGCTTGGACGATGCGCAACTGGTGGACCTGTTCGCCTGGAGCGACAGTCAGTTCCGGGAGCGCATGGCCGGCAGCGCCATCTACCGCATCGGTTTCGAGCGCTGGTCGCGCAACCTCGCCGTGGGTCTGGGCAACGCGCCGCGCAGCGAGGCCGTGGTCGGCGCATTGAGGTCCCGCGCCGGCGATGCGTCGGCCCTGGTGCGCGAGCACGTCGCCTGGGCCTTGCAGCGCCACAGCGCATAACACCTGCGATCAACGCCCGGCAATGCGCCTGCACCAGCTCAAGCTCGATTTCATTGCCGAACAGGACCGCCTGCTGCTGCGCGTCAGCACCGACAACCGGCTCGAGGTGCGACTGTGGCTGACGCGGCGCGCGCTGCGGATATTGTGGCCGCTGCTGGTGCAGATGGTGCGCGCCTCGCCAGAAGTCGCGCTGCAAAGCAACCCGGAGGCGCGCGACGCCCTGGTAGGCATGCAGCACGAGCGGGCGCTACGTCAGGCCAATTTCGCCGAAGCGTTCGAAGAGGCGCCGCGCGAGATGCCGCTCGGCGCCGAGCCCATCCTGGTGGCGCGCATCCAGACCGACAAGGACGGCGAGGGCAACCAGGTGCTGGGACTGCTGCCGCAGCAGGGCCAGGGCATACGCCTGACCCTGGACAATACCCTGCTGCACTCCTTGTGCAAGCTGCTGCAGACCGCCGTCGCCAAGGCTGACTGGGATATCGCGCTGGAACTACCGACACTGCAGATTCAGTCGGATGTCGATGGCGCGGCCGTGCCGAAAAGCGTGAACTAGAGAGGGTCTGTACAAAAGAGCGCTCAGGGAGGGGATGGGCCCGGTCGCTTCCCACCTGGCCCGTTGCCAGTCCCTCAAGTCAGAGGACGCTCTGCGTGCGTCACCGACTCAATCAGAGCTTCCCTCACGGTCGAGCAGTTCCAGCTCGGCCTGCAGTGCCAGCCATTCTTCCTCCGCGCGCTCGACTTCGAGGCGCAATGCGGCCTCACGCAACAGCACCGGCTGCAGTTTTTCCTTGTCGGCATAGCTCTCGGGATCGGCAAGCCATAGTCCCAGCGGCGCGCGCTCGCGTTCCAGTTCCGCCATGCGCCGCTCGAGCTTGGCCAGGCGCTGCGCCAGCGGCCGCTTCTGCGCATAGCGCAGGTTGCGCGCCTCGGCTTGGTCGCGCTTTTGCTGCTTGCGCGTCGTTCCGGCCGGCTCGGCTGCACCGGCGCTTGCTTCACGCTGGCGCAGCCAGTCGCGGTAGTCCTCGAGATCGCCGTCGAAGGGCCGCACCCCGCCATTGGCCACTAGCCACAGGCTGTCGGCGGTCGTGCGCAGCAGGTGCCGGTCGTGCGATACGAGGACGATCGCACCCTCATACTCCTGCAACGCAAGAGTGAGTGCATGGCGCATTTCCAGATCCAGGTGGTTGGTCGGCTCGTCCAACAGCAGCAGGTTGGGCCGCTGCCACACCAGTAGAGCGAGGGCCAGCCTGGCTTTCTCCCCGCCGGAAAAGGGCGCCACCGGAGCCAGCGCCATGTCGCCGCGAAAATCGAAACCGCCGAGAAAATCGCGCAGTTCCTGCTCGCGCGTGCGCGAATCCAGCCGCATGAGATGCCGCAGCGGCGATTCGTCCGGCCGCAGCACGTCGATCTGGTGCTGCGCGAAGTAGCCGATGGCCAGGCCTTTGCCTTCGTGCCGCACGCCAGCCAATGGCGCAAGCTCGCCCGCCAGGAGCTTGATCAGGGTCGATTTGCCCGCACCGTTGCGGCCGAGGAGGCCGATACGCGCGCCTGCCCCAATGGTGAGCTTGATCCCGGCGAGCACCGTGCGCGCGTCATAGCCGGCCGCGGCGTCCTCCAGCGTGAGCAGGGGATCGGGGCCGGCAAGCGGCTCGCGCATGCGGAAGTCGAACGGCGTATCGACGTGCGCCGGCGAAATCACCTCCATGCGCGCCAGCGCCTTCAGCCGGCTCTGCGCCTGGCGCGCCTTGGTGGCCTTGGCGCGAAAGCGCTCGACGTAGGAATGCAGGTGCGCAATTTCGCGCTGTTGCTTCTGGTATGCCGACTGCTGCTGTGCGAGTTGCATCGCGCGCTGCTCCTCGAATGCGGAGTAGTTGCCCGTATACAGCTTCAGCCGGCATTGTTCGATCGCGAGGATATGCCCGACCATGCCGTCGAGAAAATCCCGGTCGTGCGAAATTGCGAGCAGCGTGCCGGGGTAATCGCGCAGCCATTGCTCGAGCCAGATCACAGCGTCAAGATCGAGGTGGTTGGTGGGTTCATCGAGCAGCAGCAGGTCCGAACGGCACATGAGCGCGCGCGCCAGCTTCAAGCGCATGCGCCAGCCGCCGGAGAATGCATCCACTGCTTGCTCCAGCTCGCCCGCGGCGAAACCCAGTCCGTGCATCAGGCTGGCGGCGCGGCTGCGCGCGGCGTAGCCGCCGGCGTGCTCGAACGCCTCGTACAGCACGGCCAGGCGCTCGCCCTCGTCTTGTTCGTGCGCATGCGCGAGCTCTTGCTCAAGCGCGCGCAAAGGCGCATCGCCATCGATGACGTATTCGATTGCCGCCTGTTCACTTGCCGGTATGTCCTGCGCCACGTGGGCGACGGTGAGCCGACCGGGGAGTTCCAGATCCCCCGCTTCCTGGTGCAGGTTACCCAGCAACAGCGCGAACAGGCTCGACTTTCCGCAGCCGTTCGGTCCCACCACGCCGATCTTCTGGCCGGCGTGCAGCGTCAGGTCGATACCCTCGAGCAGCAGCTTGCCGCCGCGGGCGAGCGTGAGGTTACGCAGGGTGATCATTGGAAGCCAGAAGCCGGCGCGGATGTAGGCAGAGACCGTCGTAGCATGGCTGAAATAGCGCCTGCGTCGGTGAAGGATGAGGGGACCGGTCCGCTCATGTCGCACCAGGTATTATTCAAGGCACAAGGGCAAGCAAGCGATGCTCGCGTGTCCTTCGCGGTTGAGGCTCCTGCCCCGGTGTGCTTCGTGCCTCGATCGCGGCCTGCCGCGTGCTCAAGCCACTTCTTCAGCGGGATCGAGCTTGCGTGCCTCGTCTTCCAGCATCACCGGAATGCCATCGCGGATCCGGAATGCCAGCCGGTCAGCCTTGCAGATCAGTTCCTGCTCGGCCTTGCGGTAGAGCAGCGGGCCTTTGCAGATCGGGCACACCAGGATGTCAAGCAGTCTTGAGTCCATTGAGTTTCGCCAGGATGAAATCGAAAAACGCCGGGGCCAATTCGGCCTCGACCTGCAGCGCGTACCAGTGCTCGCGCGCGAACGCTTCGCATTTTACCGCATCCTTCTCGGTCATAAGCAGCGCTTCGCACTCGCCGAAGTCGAGATCGCTTGCCGTATAGGCGTGGTGATCGGGAAAAGCGTGATTGACGCTCGCCAGGCCGAGCTGCGCCAGGTGATCGAAGAAGCGCTTTGGATTGCCGATGCCGGCCACGGCGTGCAGCTTCTTGCGCGCGAACGCCGCAGCCGCCATGATCGAGTGCGGCGCGGCCACGCAGCGGAAGGTGTCGCCGCGCAGATCCATGCGGAATGAGGGGCTATGGATCCCCGCGGGAGCCGAGTTGACTATCCAGGCATCGACCTGGCGCGATGCCGGCTCGCGCAGTGGTCCTGCAGGCAGCAGCAATCCGTTGCCCACGCCGCGCGCGTCCTCCACCGCGATCTCGATGTCGCGTGCGAGGCGGTAGTGCTGCAGGCCGTCGTCCAGGATCAGCACGTTGCATTCGGGGTGAGCGGCTAGCAGTTCCGAGGCGGCCTTGATGCGATCGCGCCCTACCCATACCGGGCAACCGCTATTGCGCGCCAATAGAAGCGGCTCATCGCCGACCAGGTCCGGGGGACTTCCGGCGGCAACCGCCATCGGCGACGCTGCGCCGCCACGGTAACCGCGGCTGAGAATACCGGGCTTCCAGCCGTGTCGCCGGAGCCTCGCCGCCAGCCATAGCACCAGCGGCGTTTTGCCGGTGCCGCCGGCCACGATGTTGCCGACGACGATCACTGCCACCGGCAGTCTTACTGCAGGCAAGGCGCCGCAGCGGTATGCGAGCCGGCGCAGCGCCACCAGCAGACGATAAAGCAGGCTTGCAGGCCACAATGCGAGCGACAGGGCGCTCAGGCGATACCAGTGCTGTTCGGGAAAGCTGCCACCCACTTCATGCGCTCACAGGCGAGTACCGCTGCGGCTTACTTGGTCTGAGTCTGCGTAGCGAAGGAGATATGGGCGTAGCCGGCCAGCCGCGCCGCTTCCATGATGTTGATCACCGACTGGTGCGTGGCTTTGGAATCGGCGCTAATCACCACTACCGGATCCTTGAGCTCGCCTGCGGCGCGACGCATATCATCGGATAGCGTGTTCACGTCGCGGAATGCCACCGGCCTGCGGTTGATGGTGTACTGCCCGCCAACGTTGACCGTGATGTTGATCTCGTTGGGCCGCTCCAGCTGCTTCTGCGCATCGGCGGTAGGCAGGTTGATCTGCAGTTCGGCGAATTTGGAATAGGTGGTGGTGATCATCAGGAAAATGAGGATCACCAGCAGCACGTCTATCAGCGGAATCAGATTGATCTCCAGGGCTTCCTTGGCCTGGAAGCGCCGGAAATTCATGCTTTGTCCGGCGATTGCTGCGACCTGGGGTCGAAGTCGACGCGCTCGCCGTGTATCAGGTCCACCAGCTTGCTCGCCTGCTGCTCCATGTCCACCAGGAAGCTCTCGACTTTCGCGCGGAAATGGCGGTAAAAGATCATCGCCGGAATCGCGATCACCAGGCCAAGCGCGGTGTTATAGAGCGCAACCGAAATGCCATGCGCCAGCACCTGCGGGTTCGTGCCCGAGGGCGATTGCGAGCCGAAGATTTCGATCATACCCACCACCGTGCCGAACAGACCCATCAGCGGGGCGATTGTCGCGAGCGTGCCGAGGGTGGTGAGAAAGCGCTCTAGCTCGTGCGACACGGCATGTCCCGCCTCCTCGATCGCCTCCTTCATGACATAGCGCGAACTCTTGTGGTTTCTCAATCCGGCAGCGAGCACCTGTCCGAGCGGAGAATCCCTCGTGAGTTGCTCCAGCATCTGCGGATTCACGCC
>JADGRR010000259.1 GCA_017880745.1 Burkholderiales bacterium | reverse complement strand
GGGCAACGCGCGCGAACTGGGTCTGCCCGTACTGGCGCGAATCAAGGCCTACTCGTCGGCGGGCCTGGACCCGGCAATCATGGGCATGGGCCCGGTGCCGGCTTCGCAACTGTGCCTGAAAAAGGCAGGCTGGAGTCCGAAGGACCTGGACCTGATGGAGATCAACGAGGCTTTCGCCGCGCAGGCTTGTGCCGTCAACAAGGAAATGGGCTGGGACACGTCGAAGATTAACGTCAACGGCGGCGCCATCGCCATTGGCCACCCGATCGGCGCCTCGGGCTGCCGCATCCTGGTCACGCTGATCCACGAGATGATCCGGCGCGACGCCAAACGCGGCCTCGCGTCGCTGTGCATCGGCGGTGGCATGGGCGTGGCGCTGGCGATCGAGCGCTGAGGGTCCGGCGGGATTCCAGCACGGCAACTAACAAGGAGATTCGAGATGACACAGAAACGAGTGGTACTGGTGACCGGCGGCATGGGCGGCTTGGGCGAGACGATCTGCACCAAGATGGCCGATGCCGGCTACAAGGTGGCGGCAACCTACTCGCCTGGCAACAAGACGCATGACGACTGGGTAGCGCAGATGAAGAAGCGCGGCTATGACGTGCTTGCGGTGCCTTGCGATGTGGCCGACTACGATTCCTGCCAGGTGTGCGTGGCCAAGATACAGGCCGACGTCGGGCCGGTGGAGATCCTGGTCAACAACGCCGGCATTACCCGCGACATGACCTTCAAGAAGATGGACAAGGTGAACTGGGACGCGGTGTTGCGCACCAACCTCGACAGCGTGTTCAACATGACCAAGCCCGTGTGTGACGGCATGGTCGACCGCGGCTGGGGCCGCATCATCAACGTGTCTTCGGTGAACGGGTCCAAAGGCGCGTTCGGCCAGACCAACTATTCGGCGGCCAAGGCCGGCATGCACGGCTTCACCAAGGCGCTGGCGCTGGAGGTGGCGAAGAAGGGCGTGACCGTCAACACCATCTCGCCTGGTTACATCGCCACGAAGATGGTGACAGCCATCCCGCAGGAAATACTGAACTCCAAGATCCTGCCGCAGATCCCGGTCGGACGCCTGGGCAAACCCGAGGAGGTGGCCGGCCTGATCATCTATCTTGCCTCCGAGGAAGCGGCGTTCGTGACCGGCGCCAACATCGCCATCAACGGCGGCCAGCACATGCAATAAAACATGCGACGCATAAACCACATACGGAGGAAAAGACCATGATCAAGCCGATAATCGATGCAGAAGAGATGATCAAGAACCTGGCCGCGGAAGCGGCCAAACAGGCGGAGAACGTGCGTTTCGCGGTGCGCGACGTGACCTTGAATGCGCTGCGAGGCCGCGAATTGAGCCTCGCCCAAATTCGCCAGGTTGTGACGAGCGTAACCGAAGGCGTGAGCATGGGGGCCGCGAATCCCGGTGGCGACGCAAAACAAGTACTTCAAGATTCGGTCGCCGGCATGGATGATGCGCTCCTCAAGGCGGTCGAAGCCAACCGCGTTGCACTGGAGCAACTCGCGAGTCAGGGACAGACTTTTCGCGAATCACACGTGAAGAAGGCGCTGGCCGAGCTCGAACGCCTGGAAGCGGATTTCCTGAAGACGGTCAAGCAGACCACCGAGCGCGGCGGCGGTCCATTGGCGCAGGTCTGGGCGAGCGTGCTGGAGAAGAGCCAGGTCTCCGGGACACTCACCGGCGCTCAGGTGGCCGCTACCATGGAGCAATTCAGCGAGCAGATGCAGGCCGCCGTTCGCGATCAGCGGCGCGTCGCGGTGGAGGCCGTCCAGGTATTGAGCGCGAACTTCACGACTCTCGCAAGCGGAATCCTGATCGGCCTTTCCGAAGGCCTTCGGCAGGGGCAGGGGACAGCGGCGCGCAAGACGAAGAAGTCGGAGTGAGCCATGCAGGCCGCGGTCCAGCCGGAAACGGCAGGGTTGGGGTTTGCCGACGAACGTCGTATCATTGCGCGCTAGCATAATGTTGCAAAAGAAAGACTGCGCGAGGAGCATTCGATATCAAGTCCTATCCTCCCGGCATCCCGCTTGGTGCGCCGCGCCTGTCTGCGTGGGCGTGCCTCGCCGTGCTTGTTTTCACGGCCGCTGCGCTGGCGATCGCGTGCACGGTTGCGGAGCGCATCGGGACCGAGCGGCTGCGCGAAGCCGGAGCCCACAAGCTCGATCTTTATGCCGCAAGCTTGGATAGCGCCCTCGCCAAGTACGAATATCTTCCGGGAATTGTCACCTTGAAGGGCGATGTCGTTAATCTGCTGCGTTCCCCGCGGACCCCGGGTCTTCATGACAGCGTCAACCGGTATCTCGCGCAAGTGAACAGCGCGGCCCGTAGCGCGGTGCTTTACGTGATCGATACCAAAGGTCGTACGCTAGCTTCAAGCAACTGGGATGAGGAAGCGAGCTTTGTCGGCAGGAATCTCGACTATCGTCCTTATGTGGGGGACGCCCTGCGCAGCGACACGGGACGCTTCTACGGCATCGGAACCACCAGCGGCAAGCCGGGCTTTTACTACTCGCGCGCGATTCGCGACGGCAATGAGGCGATCGGTGTAGCGGTCGCGAAAGTGAGTCTGGATCCGATCGAGCAGGCGTGGGCGGGGGCCGGAGACATCGCCTTGGTGGTCGACGCAAGCGGTGTGGTGTTCCTCGCTTCCAAGCCGGAATGGAAGTACAAGACCTACGGCCCGCTGGGCGCCAAAGCGGCGGCCATGATCGAAGCCACGCGGCAATATTCCGGCGCGCGGCTGACACCGCTCGCGCTGACAGCAGAGGACACTTCAGCTACCGGGGCGCAAGCAGTGACGATCGCCGACGAAGGCTCCCTGCGACGCTATCTAGTGTTTGTGCGACCGACTTCGGAACCGAGTTGGCGTTTGATCCTGCTCGCCGATAGTGCGCCCGTAAGCACGCTGGTTCGAAACACCCTGGTGTTCACCGCCGTCGTGCTTGCGTTCCTGTTGCTGCTTGCACTGTATCTGCGCCAGCGCCGGCATGCGATTCGCGAAAGCGTTGCGGCAAGGGAGGCGCTGCAGCGGGCGAATGACGAACTCGAGCGCAAAGTGGCCGAACGCACAAGCGATCTCGTCGCGACCAACGAGCATTTGAGCCGCGAGGTTGCCGAACGGCAACGCGCCGAGCAGGTGCTGCGCGAGGCGCAGGACGAACTCGTCCACGCAGGTAAGATGGCGGTGCTCGGGCAGATGTCCGCCGGGATGACGCATGAACTGAACCAGCCGCTGGCGGCGTTGCGCACGCTCTCCGACAATGCGCTGGTCTTGCTCGCGAGAAACCGGACCGACGACGTGCAAAATAACCTGACGCTGATATCGCAGCTGACGGAGCGCATGGGAAAAATCACCGGACAGCTCAAGGCGTTCGCGCGCAAGTCGCCGCTGCAACTCGGCCCGGTGTCGGTGCGGCAGGCGCTCGGCAATGCGCTCGCGCTCCTCGATCAGCGCCTGCGCAACGGGCAGATTGCGATAACGCAGGATCTGCAGCAGGACGACGTGAAAGTACTTGGCGACGCCAATCGGCTGGAGCAGGTGCTGGTGAATCTCTTCGCCAACGCACTGGACGCGATGCAAGGCGCGGCCGTGACTCAGCTCGGAATCGTGGTGCGCGAGCATGCGGCCCGCGTATCGATCGTGGTGCGCGACACGGGTCCGGGGATTGCGCCCGAGCTACTGCCGCGGTTGTTAGAGCCGTTCGTCACGACGAAGGAGCAGGGTGCGGGGCTAGGTCTCGGGTTGGCGGTTTCGGCGGGCATCGTGCGCGAATTCGGCGGCTCGCTCGTCGCCGCGAACCGGCCGCAAGGCGGCGCCGAGTTCACGATCGAACTCGCGTCGATGTTGGAGACACGCGATGCTTGAGGGAATCAGGGTTCTGCTGATTGAGGACGATGCTGCGGTGCGCATCGGTAGCGAACAGGCGCTGCAACTCGCCGGCTTCCTGGTCGAGTCGTTCGAGGCCGCCGAGGGTGCCCTCGCCCATATCAAGCCGGGGATACCGGCGGTCCTCGTGAGCGACGTCAGGCTACCAGGCATGGACGGGCTCGCGCTATTGCGGCATGTGGTGGGTGTCGAGGCGCAGCTTCCGGTGATCCTCGTAACAGGCCACGGTGATATCACGATGGCGGTGCAGGCCATGCGCGCGGGTGCATACGACTTCATCGAAAAACCGTTTCCCTCCGAACACCTGGTCGAGGTCGTCAGCCGTGCGGCGGAAAAGCGCCGGCTGACACTCGAACTCGAGGAACTCCGGAACAAGCTGAGAAACCGGGCGGGGATCGAGGCAGCCTTGCTCGGGCGCTCGCCGTCGATGGAACAGATTCGCCGCACCATTTTGGACATTGCGAACACCACGGTAAACATCGTTATCCGCGGCGAGACCGGCACTGGCAAGGAATTGGTTGCCCGCAGCCTGCATGAACATTCGATGCGACGCGAGGGCCGGTTCGTCGCAGTCAATTGCGGTGGCATGCCCGAACAGTTGTTCGAGAGCGAGATCTTCGGCTATGAGGCCGGCGCTTTCACCGGCGCGGCGAAGCGCCGGATCGGCAAGATCGAGTGGGCGAACCAGGGGACGCTGTTTCTCGACGAAATCGAGAGCATGCCGATGGCGCTGCAGGTCAAGCTGCTGCGTGTGCTGCAGGAGCGCAAGTTCGAACGGCTCGGATCGAACGAACTGATCCCGGTCGATTGCCGCGTGCTTGCGGCATCGCAGGCGGACCTGGGGGAACTCGTCGAGAAGCAGCGCTTTCGCTCGGATCTATATTACCGGCTCAACGTTGCCGTCATCGAACTGCCGCCGTTGCGGGAGCGGCGCGAGGATATCCCGATTCTGTTCGAGCATTTTGTCCTGGATGCGGCCACGCGCTTTGCCCGGGAAGCGCCGATTGCTTCCAGCGCGCAAATGTCGGAACTGCTGGCTTACTCCTGGCCCGGCAATGTGCGCGAACTGCACAACGTCGCCGGACGTTTTGTCCTCGGTCTCCTGGGCGAACAGTTCAAGCTGTTCAAGGCGGAGCAGCCGCCAGCGCGGACGCTGGCGGAGCAGGTGGCCCAGTTCGAGCGAGCGGTGATCGAGAACGTGCTGCGCCGGCATCACGGTAGCGCGGCTGCAGCGAGCGAGGCGCTGGGCATGCCAAAGAAGACGTTCTACGACAAGCTGCACCGACTCAATCTCGTGGCTGAGGATTTCCGCTGAAGCGGCTTGGCGCCGCGTGCAAGGTCGAGTTCCGGCGCCTTGCCGGAC
>JADGRR010000258.1 GCA_017880745.1 Burkholderiales bacterium | reverse complement strand
CACCTGTTCCGATGTTCATCCGATCTTCCGTACGTCGCCGGTTAGAGGCATGCGTTCATCAGGCTGTTGATCTGCCCTGCTACTAGGCAAATCATGGACGAAGGTTAATCCGCGTATCAGCGGAAAGCATTGGGGCAATACCCGCATTGAGTGCAGACTGGAAGACCAGGAGCGAGGTGGGAAATACAGTAGGAATCCGGGGACGACAAGAGCGCGATTGTTCGCGGTTCTTCTTATGACAACGCGCGTGGTTCCGCTATCGCGTGGCCGTTCCGGATGCAGAGGAATCAGGCGCTAAGCCATCGGCGGGCGCCGAGCGTGCGTAAGGCGATGTGAAGCGGAAGGGACAATTGTCCATTCCGTTTCGATGCACCAGCGGCAAGACGTTCGCCTGCACGAGACGGTTCCGCATGCGAATGAGCTCTTGTGCTGCCGGCGATGTGCTCTCCGCAAGGCAACGCTCAGCCCCGGCAATGGAACGCTGACCCTCAGACCTCTGATCCTCTGACCCAGCGCAGAAAGACCAGCAGGTGCACCGAATCATGTACTGCGAACACAGACGCGGTTCGTCGATATTGAGCCGTTCGTCCAGCACCTCGCGGCGCTTGTGCAAACAGGCGGCGCAATCATCCGCGGGCGGGTTACCGGGGGCGCCGCGTAGCGCCGGCTTGAGCCGGGATTGCCGCCGCGTAAGCAGATGAGCGGCTAGCATGCCGACCAGCAGCGAAACCACTCCGATGGTGGCTACGGCCTCTGTTGCAATCAGCACATGCGATCGCGAGCTCGCTCCGGACAGAACCGCAACGACAGATCCTGTCGCTGCCGCGGCGGAAAGTGCCGCCGTGCCGAGGGCAATGCTGTGCCGGGTGCGCATTGTCATGTGCCCTTCCCGGGTTCACTGTGTCGCGTCAGGCACATCGTAGGCGGTCGCCGCTGCGGGCGCTTCCAGGAGCCGCTGCAGTTCGGAAAAACGGAACGGTTTGCAGATGATGTGATCGATGCCCAAATCACGCGCATCCCGGGCCAGTTGTTCGGTCGAATCGCCCGTTATCATCACGCAATCGATTTTCCTCGCCTGGCGGCGGATGATTTCAGAATACGTCCGCAGCCCATCGACATCCGGTAAGCCGTAATCCAGTATCAACGCATCGGGTGCAAAGGAATCCAGCATCTCGAGCGCCTGCGCGGCGTCGCAGACGGTGCGCACGTCGCTCGCGCCGCGGCTGAGATAGGTTTTCATGTTCTTGGCCAATACGCGCCCATCTTCGACGATAAGGATGCGCGGCGGCATCGACGCTTTTCCCTCCGCTAGCGGACCTGCGATCGGCACAGTCCGCACGGCGGCTGGTTGACACTGACCCACGGCGCGGATATTCATAGGCCGGCGACCGCGCTGCCGTCGTCGTTGTTCAAGCACTGCGTCTTGGGCAAGCCCTTGGCGCCCACCGCCGGCAGTTGGAGGAATTGGTCATCGCCCAAATTGTCGCGCTTGCCGTCGCGGTTGAGCAGGCGGTTGCTGTCCCTCACCATGAACTCGTCGCGGAAATGCCCGTTGTGCACCACCAGCGACGGATGATCGAAGGGCGCCCGTTCGCAGGCCACCCGCGGATCGGTAAGCGCGTAGCGCAGGAAGGACACCAGATCGGCGCGCTCCGTCGGCGTGAGGCCAAGCGGACTGATCGCCGGATGGACGTTGGTGGTGCCCCCGTTGGGCGCATCCGGCGCGACGAATCCGGTCGTGTCGTTATTGTCGGGGCCGCGCCGGTCGCCGCCGCGGTTGTAGAAATCGACCACCTGCTCGAGGGTGAAGGTGCCGCCGTTATGGAAATACGGTTGCGTGAGGGCGATGTTGCGTAACGAAGGCGTCTTGAAAGCGCCATCGGTCACAACACGGGTGCCGTCCGGTTCGGGCGCGATCCAGCAGGCGCTGGCCTCGAAGGAGATGGCGAACAGGCACGGATCCACCCACACCGGATCGGCCACCGCCTGCTTGCGCAGCAGCTCGAACCAGTTGCGCGTAAACGAAAGCGGATTGCCGAACGGATCGGTGCCGCCGACGCCGCGATCTTCCGCAGTCGGACGCACGCCGATGTTGTAGAAACCATTGTCATAGACGGCAAGCTCACCGCTCTTGAGGAACATGCTCTCGATCAGTGTGCCTTCCTCGTCGCCGCGCTGCAGGCTCGTGGCCGCACCGGTGAACTCCGCCCCCTTGTGGCACGACACGCATTGGCCGTTGCCGCGGAACACGGTCAGGCCGCGCTGCTGCTGCGCCGTCAGCGCATTGGGGTTGCCCGGGCTGCCCGGATAGCCGACGAACTTGTCGAACGGCGTTTCGTCCGACACCAGGGTCGATTCGTACATCATGATCGCCAGTCCCCAGAACATGGAGAAGTTGCTCTCCATCTGGGTGTAGCTGCTGTACTGCCCCGGGGCATTCCACCAGCGCGGATCGAAAGCGGCGCGGATCAGTTCCGCGTAGCTCTCCTTCAGGCCGCGCCCGGTCGGGGTTACGTGCGCGCCGAGCACGCTGTCCTCCGGATGCAGATCCTGCAGGCCCAGCGGCTGCAGCGAGAGCAGCTTGCGGCCAAGATCCTTGAAGGTTCTCCCGGCGCAGGACATTTCGAACTCCGACAGCGCCGGACCAACGGCCTGCGAGGCAAGGCTGGCATTGGGCAGCGCGATCGCCATCCAGCTGGTACTGCCGTCGGGGTGGAGTTCGAGCACCTTGGCGTTGGGGTCGCGCGGGCCGAATGGATTCACGCCATTGAAAATGTTGTTGGCGCGCCCGTCCCAGAAGTTGCGGTAGTTGAACGCCGCGTTGATCGTGGTCGGGGCATTGCGCCCGGGCACGCGCCGGGTAAGGACGCCCTTCACGTCGAAGGTGCCGGCATTGATGCGATCGCCGCAGTTTTCGCTGCCTTTCGCGCCGAGCCCCTGGAACACGCCGCCGAATGTGCCTTGCGAAGAAACGATGTCGTTGGAGTCGAACAGCACCGCCGAGTCGCGGTTCAGCGGATCGGACAACTGGTGAAAGGGGAAGTCACCGGGTTTGAGCGTGTAATTCGGTCCGCCGGCGCCGGTGCGCGCAGGTTTAAAAGGGTGAACGGACTTGAGCCTGTGCTGGTCGATGGGCGCGGTAAACAGGTCCGGGTTCCCGATCTTCTGAGCAGTAGCTGTAGTTGTGGCTGTAGCTGTAGCTGTAGCTGTAGCTGTAGTTATGGCTGTGGTCGTAGCCGTAGCTGTAGCCGTAGCTTGAAACGTTTGATCGCCAGCGTTCAAGCCAGGCGAGAGCTGGTTCTCCATGCGATTGTCGGCCCCCGCATGGAAGTGGCAACTGGCGCAGGCGTTGCCGTCGCTGCCCGCCTGCGCGTCCCAAAACAAGGCCTTGCCCAGGACGACGGCTGCCTTCGGATCGCGGATGAAGTTGGCGAGCCCGGGCACCGGGGGCACCCCCACTTCCTTGAGCGAGCGCATCGGGGACAGACGGCCGGGACCGCGTTGTTGCGCCACGCCCGCCGGGTTAGCGCTGTTGCCGGTGACGCTGCCCGGCAGCACCGTCATCGCCTGGCCGCTTTGCGAAATAGTGCTCTGCTGGCCGGGAATAACGAGCGGAATGCCGCCGACGCCGCTGATGCCGTCTCCCGGAATGGCGCCCACGACCTCGAATCCATTGACCATGCTGGTCGGCAGGCCGGTGGTCGATTGGAACTCCTCGAGCAAGTCGAAATCGCCCAATGCGCCAGCCGCGCCGCCGCCCAGGCGGCCGCGGCCGAAGCCGCTGCCACTGCCGAGCAGCATCACAGCGGCCAGCGTTCCCGCCACTGCCCGCCGCATCCCTAACCCACGCTGCGTGTCGAAAAGCATTCGATTACCTCAACTGGATGATGCCGTTATACTGGGTCGCGGTGAACGAGCCACCGAAGCTCGATGTCACCGTCACCTCATCGGGCGGCACGAATACACCGGTTTGGCTCGGATCGACGAGCGTTCCGGCCGTCACGAACTGCCAGCACCGCGCCACCCCGATCGGGCATACCGCCGGGTTGCCCGTGGGCGCGAAGAACATCGGCAGTGGCGTTGCCGCCATTTGCACTGCCGACAATTGAAAATTCAGAAAGCCGTTGGCGTCGGTAACGTACGTGTAAATAGTGGCTGTTGCCTGCACGTAGAGTTGCAGGCCCGGCGGGGGGAGACCGTTTGCATCGAGAGGCGCCGTCGTGGTCGCCACGACATTCAGTTTGCCGCGGTTCTGCCGCTGGTTGGTCCAATTTGCCGTGGTTATGGTCACGACGTCCGGCGGCATCGCCGTAACATTCACGGTAACTGTCGCGGTGGAGGTCAATCCGGTGTTCGGGTTGGTCGCGGCAACGGTAAACACCATTTCCGATGCCGAATAGGGAGCGGTGAAGCTAATTGCGTTGGGCTGACCGGGTGGAACCACTGCGGCGTCCGGCGGCTGAGTGCCGGCAGACTGCACCCAGGTGATTGCGATCGGCATGCCGGTCGCGTCGGCGGCCGAGGCGCTCAGAAACACCGCAGCGCCGGAATTGACGGTCATTTGGGCCCCGGGAAACAAAGTGATGACCGGAGGAGCCGCCGGCCCCGACACCGTTACGGCTCCGACCACGGGTTCGCCGGAGCAAAGCGTGGCGGCAAATGCCGGCGTCGGCATCGGCGGCGCCCAGGGCGCCGGGTCCAGTTGGCGCACCAAGGGCGCATTGTCCCCGGCGGTGGGCGTGCCGAGCGGACCGGAGCCGCAAAACAGGAACGGCAGATCCTGCAAGTTCGCAGACACGACCGCATCGCCCAGGATCAGATTCTCAGCGAATATGAAGGCGAAGTTCGGCGCGTGATACTGGCCCGCGAGCAAGCCGTTGGCGGGCAATGGATCTTGCAATGGAGACCCGGCCAAGGCGCAGTTCCCGAACGAAAAGCTGCCGCAAAGTGTCTGCGATACGACACGAACTTCCCGCGTCGCCGGCAGGTAAGCGCCGGCGTTGGGACGAAATCGAAAGCGCCCGATCACCGGCGGCCCGAAGGGACTTGCAGTGCCGAGCAGGCGATCGCTGATCGCGCCGGTCATGGGATCCACATCCACGGCGTAGATATCGACCAGACTGGTCGGATCGGTGGTGAAACCTTCAACTTTTATTTTGGACGTCGCCTCCTGGGGCAAATTCGGCAGCGGTTGGGCGGAGGTGCACTGAATCAGCGCTTCGATGAAAATGTAGGCCGGCATCGTGCCGGGCGAGGTGTAGATGCCGGC
>JADGRR010000257.1 GCA_017880745.1 Burkholderiales bacterium | reverse complement strand
TGTGGTGAGATCGTAGACGCCGGACAGCAAGATCGCGCCGGCAATGCGTTGACCCCCCGGCTGTTGCAGTGCCGCCTGGGAAAGATAATCCGTAACGTGGGTGGCGCCCGCTGAGTTGCCCATCACGTAGATGCGGGCCGGATCGCCTCCCTCGGCGCCTATGTTCGCCACTACCCATGCGATCGCCCGCCCTACGTCCTCGGCACCGGATGGCCAGGTCGCGGCTGGCGCAAGACGATAGGTGATATTGACTCCTACCATGCCATGGCGTACCGCCCACAGATGGATGTTGTCGTAGAAAGGACTGCCTGGAGCGCGCTTGTTGCCGGCAACGAAGCCGCCGCCGTGTACGTAGATGAGCACCGGGCGGGTCGCACCTGCACTTTCAGCAGAGAAAACGTCGAGCAGGTTGCGCTCGTCCGGACCGTATCTCACATCGCGCAGGACTTTGACGCCTGCATAAGGCTCCTTCTCCTGCAGCGGGATGTACAGCGGAGCGGACTTGGCCGGATCGATCACCCGGCCGAATTCCGCGATTTTGGCCGCCAGTTCCGGAGGCATTCCATTGTCCTGGCCCTGAACCTGTGCGGCGAGGAGCGCGAGCGAACAGGCGCAAACGCCGGTCGCGAAGCGCTGAAAGAATTTGAACATGGCCTCTTCCCTCCGATCATGCGTATTTGTGGACTTGAATTGCACCGCATTCTTCGCCATTGTCCGGCACCGGCTGCGGCGTCAGAACATGCCGTTCGGGTTTGCCGCCTTCTCCGGTATGTCTTGCGCGACATCCCAATGCTCGACGATCTTTCCATTCTCGAGTTTGAAGATATCGATGATGGCGCGCCCGCGAGACCCGGGCTCTCGTATCGAATGGACGTGGACAATGACGTATTCGCCGTCTGCGAATACGCGTTTGATCTCACTGCGTGAGTTGGGAAATTTGTCGCGCAGGAACTGGATGAAGGCTTTTAGTCCTTCGGGGCCGTCAGCCGCAGCGGGATTGTGCTGGGTATAGCGTGGACCGAGATACTTGGACGCGGCCTCGAAGTCCTTTTGGTTGAGTGCTTTCTCATAGAACTCCGCTACATTCTTCTTGTTGGTTTCCTGTTGCTGCCCGTCGGCGCCCTGTATGGAAGTCATCGCGAGAGCGAGCGTGGCCGCTGCAAGAACTTGAACGATTCGTGTCATAGACACCTCCTGCTTTCAAAGTGGATCTGCTGGGGTACCTCGAAAGAAAGCGGGCCCAGCAGTGTTTATGCAGACAACCGTAGCCGTATATCAGCCAATTATGCTGGGGGCGATTATGCCTGCATACTCTGTTGATCGACAATGAATTCCGTACGCCGGTGTCCGTAGGTTTCGAAGATTAAACCGGGCGTTTGACCGGCGCTTCAATGCCGTGGATACTTCCCCCCTTACGTTTCGATTGCCCATACTTCGCCCCGGCCTCCGCTACAGCCATGCTCGCCTTCATCCTGCGCCGTATTGCCCAGGCCGTTCTGGTCATGCTGGTGGTCGGGCTGATCGCATTCTCGCTGTTCACTTTCGTCGGCGATCCGGTGTTGATCATGCTCGGGCAGGATGCGACGCCCGAGGCCCGCGTACGCGTCACCCACCTGCTCGGCCTCGACCAGCCGTTCTACGTCCAGTACGCGGATTTTCTCGTTCGCGCCGTCCAGGGAGATTTCGGGCTGAGCCTGCGCCAGGCGCGGCCGGTATCCACGCTTTTCGTCGAGCGTCTGCCGGCGACGCTCGAGCTCTCGTGCATCGCTGCGCTGTTCTCGCTCGCGGCCGGCATTCCGATGGGCGTATATACCGCGCTGAAGCGCGACTCGTGGCTGTCGCAGGTGTTTCTCGCGGTGTCGCTGATCGGCGTGTCGCTGCCGACTTTTCTCATCGGCATCCTGTTGATTCTGGTGTTCGCGGTCCTGCTGGGCTGGCTGCCCTCGTTCGGACGCGGCGACACCGTCGCGATCGGCTGGTGGACCACGGGCTTTTTGACTGCCTCCGGGTTGAAATCCCTGATCCTGCCGTCGATCACGCTCGGCCTGTTCCAGATGACGCTGATCATGCGGCTGGTGCGCTCGGAGATGCTGGAAGTCCTGCGCACCGACTACATCAAATTCGCGCGGGCGCGCGGGCTGCCCGAGCGCTCGGTGCATTTTCGCCACGCGCTCAAGAACACCCTGGTGCCGGTGATCACCGTCGCCGGCCTGCAGCTTGGCTCGATCATCGCATTCGCCATCATCACCGAAACCGTGTTCCAATGGCCGGGCATGGGCCTGCTGTTCATCCAGGCGGTCACGGTGGCCGACATCCCGGTGATGGCGGCCTATCTGTGCCTGATCGCGCTGTTTTTCGTCGTCATCAATCTCGTTGTCGACCTGTTGTACTACGCCGTGGACCCGCGCCTTCGCTTAGAGCGCTCGGCCGCGCATTAGGAGAAGGAGAAACTCATGAACGCACCGCTCAAGTTCGCCACGCCCGTGGAACACATCCGCACCTTTCACAGAGAACTGGCCGATATCCGCCACGACATACACGCCCACCCCGAACTCGGTTTCAACGAGCAGCGCACCTCCGATCTGGTCGCAGCCAAGCTCGAGAGCTGGGGCATCGAGGTGCATCGCGGCATTGCCAAGACCGGTCTGGTGGGTGTGGTGAAGGGCCGCAAGTCGGCGAGCGGCCGCGCTGTCGGTTTGCGCGCCGACATGGATTGCCTGCCCATGCACGAGAACGGGAACCCGCCCTACAAGTCGGTGCACCCGGGCTGCATGCATGCATGCGGCCATGACGGTCATACCACCATGCTGCTCGGCGCAGGCAGATATCTCGCCGAAACGCGCAATTTCGACGGTACTGCCTATCTCATCTTCCAGCCGGCGGAAGAAGGCGGCGGAGGCGGCCGGGTGATGGTCGAGGAAGGGCTGTTCAATCGGTTCCCGGCCGACGAGATCTATGCGCTGCACAACTGGCCGATGCTGCCGCCGGGCAAGATCGCGGTGCGCGCTGGCCCGATCACTGCCGCAACCGATGAAATCCAGATCACGGTTCGCGGCAAGGGCGGCCACGGCGCGATGCCGCACCTCGCGGTCGACCCGGTGGTGATCACCGCGCACATCATCACGGCGCTGCAGACCATTGCCAGCCGCAACGTCGATCCCGTCGACGCGGTGGTGGTGAGCGTGTGCTCAATGCAGACGAGCCAGGTCGGCGCGTTCAACGTGATTCCCGATGCGGTCAAGCTGGTCGGCACGGTCCGCACCTTCCGCCCGGAAACGCGCCAGCTCGCCGAAGAGCGCGTGCGCGAGATCGTCGGCGGCGTCGCCAAGGCGCTCGGCGGCACGGCCGAGATCGACTATCAGCGCGGTTATCCCGCCACGATCAACACCGAGCGCGAGGCCTTGTTTGCGGCGCAGGTCGGCGAGAAGATCTTCGGCAAGGACAATGTCCAGACCGACGGCGATCCGAGCATGGGCGGCGAGGATTTTTCCTATATGCTGCAGGCGCGCCCCGGCGCCTATATCTGGCTCGGCCAGGGCGGCGGTCCGCTTGCCTGCTTCCTGCACAATTCCAATTACGATTTCAACGACGACGTGATTCCGCTCGGCGCCGGCTACCTTGCGGCGCTGGTCGAAGAATCGCTTCCCATCAAGTAACCAGAAAGGAGGGGATCAGCATGAAACTCACGCGCAGGTTCACTGCGGCATTTGCCGCTGCTGTTGCCGCACTCGCCATCGTCGCCGTACCCGGCCACGCAGCGACGCTGAGATGGGCGGCGCAAAACGACATTCTCACGCTCGACCCGCATTCCCAGAACCACACCACCACGCATGCCATCATGCAGTATGCCTACGAGGGCCTCACGCGCTACACCAAGGATTTTCAGGTGGAGCCTTGCCTCGCGACCAGCTGGGAGCAGATCACGCCAACGCATATGCGCTTTCATTTGCGCAAGGGCGTGAAATTCCACGATGGCACGCCGTTCACCGCGGATGACGTGGTCTTTTCCTTCAACCGCATCCGGCAGCCGCAGGGCACCAACCAGATTTACGTGTCGAACATGACGGAAATGAAGAAGATCGACGATTACACCGTGGAGGCGACCCTCTCCGGCCCCGATCCGGTGCTGCTGCGCCTGCTCGTCGACTTCCGCATCATGAGCAAGACCTGGTCGGTCAAGAACAAGGCCGAGAACATCCAGGATTACAAAGCCAAGGAAGAAAATTATGCCTCGCGCAATGCTAACGGCACCGGCCCCTATATCATCAAACTGTGGGAGCCGGACAAGCGCATTGTGATGACGGCGAATCCGGCCTGGTGGGACAAGTTGCGTGGCAACGTGACCGATGTGATCTACACGCCGATCAAGTCCGACGCCACGCGCGTCTCGGCGCTGCTCTCGGGCGATGTCGACCTTGTGACCGACCTGCCGACGCAGGACGTTACGCGGCTGCGCAGCGATCCCAAGATCAAGGTGCTCGACGGCGCCGAGAATCGCACCATATTCATCGGCATGGATCAGCACAATCCCGAGCTGCTGTATTCGAACATCAAGGGCAAAAACCCGTTCATGGACGTGCGCGTGCGCAAAGCGCTGAATCTGGCGGTGGATCGCGAGGCGATCAAGCGCGTCACCATGCGCGGCCTGTCGATCCCGGCGGCGATCATGGTTCCCCCGGGCGTGCACGGGCACACCAATGAGCTCGACAAGGTCGCGCCGGCGGACGTCGAGGGCGCAAAAAAACTCCTCGCCGAGGCCGGCTATCCGAATGGCTTCGAATTCGGCCTCGATTGCCCGAACAACCGCTACGTGAACGACGAGGCCATCTGCCAAGCGCTGGTCGGCATGTGGGCGCGGGCCGGCCTCAAGGTCAAGCTGAACGCCCAGCCGATGGCCAGCTTCATCGCCAAGGTGCAGAACTTCGATCACAGCACCTATATGCTCGGTTGGGGTGTGTCCACGTTCGACGCGCTGTTCTCGCTGCAGTCGCTGCTGCATACCAAGACCGGGGGCGCGGACGGCAGTTTCAATCTCGGCCGTGTCAGCGATCCGAAGCTCGATGCGCTGATCGATGCGGCGAAGACCGAAATGGACCCGAAAAAGCGGGACGTCCTGCTGCACGACGCGCTCGTGCTCACGCGCGACAGCTACTACTACGTGCCGCTGCACCACCAGATGCGGCCCTGGGCGATGAAAAAGAACGTGACTACCGTGTATAAGTCGGACGACCGACCCGAAGCGCTCTACACAAGGGTGGACTGATTTACCCTCCG
>JADGRR010000256.1 GCA_017880745.1 Burkholderiales bacterium | reverse complement strand
GTGATGCTGCTCGCGCTCGGCACCATCCTGTGGCTGTCGCGCTCGCGCCTCGGGAAGGCGCTGCGCGCGGTGCGCGACGACGCGGAAGCGGCCGACATGATGGGCGTCAACGTGGTGCGCGTGCGCCTCTATGGCTGGCTGATCGCCGCGTTCTTCCCGGCGCTGTGCGGCGGGATCGAAGCCTGGTACACCAACGTGGTCGATACCGAGACCGCGTTCAACACCCTGACCACGGCGAAAACGGTGATCTACGCGGTGGCGGGCGGCCTGGGCACGGTCACCGGGCCGATCGTCGGCGCCATCACCATGGTGTGGCTGGACGAGCTGATCTGGCGGCGCTTCCCGCTGATCAATCTGCTGATCCTCGGCATCGCCACGGTGCTGCTGGTGTTGTTCCTGCCGCGCGGCATCGTCGGCACGCTGCTGCGCCGCCGCCCGCAATGGCGCCGCTACATCCCCTGATCGCACCATGGAAACCCTGGTCCTCAACGGTTTGGTCAATGGTCTGATCGTCGGCGGCGTCTACGCGCTGATCGGCTTGAGCCTCACCCTGCTCTACGGCGTGCTGCGCATCGTCAATTTCGCGCACGGGGAGTTCGTCATCGGCGGGTCGTTTCTCGCCTACGTGCTGTTCAACAGCCTGGGCATCGCACCGCTGCTGGCACTGCCGATCGCGGCGGTTTCGTTTTTCGCGGCCGGCTGGCTCGCCTACTACCTGCTGATACCCAGGCTCGCGCGCAGCGACGATCCGGAGAACATGTCCTTCCTCATGATGTACGGCCTGTCGATCGCGCTGTCGGCGGTGATGCTGCTCCTGTTCGAGGCGGATTCGCGCTCGATCGATTACGCCTTCAGTCCGATCTCGATGAAAGTCGGCCCGATCTATGTGTCGACCGCGCGTCTCGTCGCCTTCGGCGTCACCATCGTGATCTCGCTCGCATTGAGCTGGTTCCTGTACCGCACCCTCCCGGGCAAGGCGCTGCGCGCCACCATCATGAACCGCGAGGCGATCCAGATCGTCGGCGTCGACGTGGAGCAGCTGTCCGCCTTCGCCTTCGCGCTCGCCACCGGCTTGGCCGGCGTGACCGGCGTGCTGATCGCGCTGGTGTTCCCGGCGTTCAATGCGTTCTCGGGCGCGGAGTATTCGATCATCGGCTTCATCGTGGTGGTGCTGGGCGGCCTGGGCAATCCGCTCGGCGCATTGCTCGCCGGCATCATCTACGGCCTGGCGGAGCAGCTCGCCACGGTGTTCCTGCCGCAGGCGCTGGCGCAGATCGTCGGCTTCGCCATTCTGGTCGGCACGATCCTGGTGCGGCCCACTGGCATTCTCGGCTGGCGCGCGCAGCGATGACGGCAACGATGACCGCAACGACAACGACAGCGATCGAGGTGCACGGGCTGTACAAGCACTTCGGCGGCATCGCCGCGCTCGACGGCGTCGAGCTCGTGGCGCGCGCGGCGGAGGTGCTGGGCATCATCGGCGTCAACGGCGCGGGCAAGACCACGCTGATGAACTGCATCTGCGGCATCTACCGCGCCGACCGCGGGCGGGTGTCGATCGGCGGCCGCGACATGACCGGCCTCACGCCGCACGAGATCGCGCACGCGGGGGTCGGCCGCACGTTCCAGATTCCGCGCGTGTTCCGCAAGATGTCGCTGATCGACAATCTGCTGGTGCCGGTGCTCGACCGGGCTGACCCGGACCGCGCGCTGATCGAGCGCGCCGAGGCCATGCTCGAGCAAATGCGCCTGATCGAGCTGCGCCACAATTTCGCCGAGGAGCTTTCCGGCGGCCAGCAAAAGCTGCTGGAGATGGCGCGCATGCTGATGCCCGAGCCCAAGGTGGTGATGCTGGACGAGCCCTTTGCCGGCGTGCATCCGATGCTGTGCCATTTCATGATCGAGAGAATCGAGGCGATTGCCGCGGGCGGCAAGACGGTGCTCCTGATCAGCCACGACCTGACTTCGATCTACCGCCTGTCCCACCGCGTGGCGGCGCTGAACCAGGGCCGCGTCATCGCCGAGGGCAGCGTCGACGAGATCCGCGGCAATCCCGCGGTGGTGGAGGCTTACCTTGGAGCCTGAGCGCGTGAGCGCCGCCGCCGGGGGGGAGCGGCCGGTGCTCGAATTGCGCGCGGTCGACGTGGCCTACCACGGCGACATTCGCATCCTGCAGGGCTTGTCGATGGCGGTGCGCCCGGGCTGCATCACCGGCGTGATCGGGCCGAACGGCGCGGGCAAGTCGACGGCGCTGCGCGCCCTCTATGGTCTGCTGAAGCCGGTGGCGGGCGATGTGCTGATCGACGGCGAGGTGGTCACCGGCATGAAGCCCTGGCGTTTCATCGAGCGCGGCATCGCGCTGGTGCCGCAAAGCCGCAGCCTGTTCAACGAGCTCTCCGTCGAGGACAACCTGCGCCTTGCCTGCTGGTCGTTCCGGCGCGACAAGGCCCGGGTCGCGGAAGCGCTCGAGCGCGCGTACGCGCAGTTTCCGATGCTGAAGGAGCGCCGCAACCACGCCGCCGGCGCCATGAGCGGCGGCCAGCAGCGCTTCCTGGAACTGGGCCGCGCGCTCGCGCTGCAGCCGCGCGCGCTGCTGCTCGACGAGCCGACTGCTATGATCGCTCCCAAGCTGGCGGCGGAGATCTACGAATTCATTCACGGTTTGCCGGCGCGCGGGATCACGGTGCTGCTGGTCGACCAGAACGTGCGCCAATGCGTGCGCATCGCGGATCATGTCTACGTGCTCGAGCTCGGGCGCAACAAGGTGGACGGCTCGGTCGGCGACTTCACCAAGGATGCCGATTTGCGCAGCCTGATCGCCGAATGGGTGGATTACCGCATCGACGCTTGAGGGCGCCGGCGGTGGTGAGAGCGTGCCGAGGACTGTTGCAACCCGTGGCAAAATGAATTTCGCCGCGGGCCGATTCAGGGAAGCATGAGGGGAGCGATTCCCTCATTTCGTAACTGCTTATTGAGGAGAACACTATGCAACGCAGATCTTTTCTGCTGGCGCTGGCCGCGCCGGCACTGCTGGCCACATTGGGCGCGGGCACCGTCGCGGCGCAGGCGGACAAGCCGATCCGCATCGGCATGACCGTGTCCTCTGCCGGCACCTTCGCGCTGCAGGCGCAGTCGGGCCAGCGCGGGGTGGAAGTCTGGATCGACGACGTCAACAGCCGCGGCGGCATCGACATCGGCGGCAAGAAGCGCAAAGTGGAACTGGTGAAGCTCGACGATCGCAGCGACAAGGCGCTGGTGCCGCGGGTGTACGAAACCCTGATCAAGGACGAGCACTGCGATCTGCTGTTCGGGCCGTTCGGCTCGACTCTGACCCAGACGGCGGCGAACGCCACCGAGACCGCGGGCAAGTTCCTGGTCATCTGGTCGGCCTCGGCCGACGCGCTGTACAAGCAGGGCTACAAGTACATGATTTCGGCGACGCAGATCGCAGGCTCGCTGCTCGGCCAGCCCCCGGTGCGCGCGCTGCACGCCATGGGGGTGAAGAAGATCGCCTTCGCCTATCTGGACGAGCCGTTCCCGGCTGCGCTCACCCAAGGCGCGATCGATCTGGCGAAGGAACTCGGCATGGAAGTCACCATGGACGAGAAATTCGCCAAGGGCACCAAGGACTTCAACATTCTGATCCAGAAGGCGAAGGCGAGCGGCGCGGAAGCCTTCTATCCGACCGCCTACGAGGGCGACCAGATGACCATTGCGCGGCAGATTCGCGAGTCGAATGCGGACTTCAAGGCGGTGGTCCTGTTCTATGGCTCGCAGCCGCAGTTCCTGCAGCAGGCGGGCAAGGACGGCCACTATGTCTTCAGCGAGACCTTGCTGCACGACAAAATCAACTGGAAGGTGACGCAGGGATTGAACCGGGCGCAGATGATCGAGCGCTACAACAAGCTGTTCCCGAATGCGAAATTCCCGGCCGACTTCCAGACCGCGCTTGCCTACGGCGCCGGCGTGATCACCGAGGCGATCATCAAAAACGCGCAGTCCCTCGATGCGGCCAGGCTGAAGGAGGCGGCGATCAAGCTGAGCGGCAAGATCGTCACCGTCACCGGCGAGTATCAGATCGACGACACCGGCAAGCAGCTCAAGAACGAGTTCGCCGTGGTGCAGACCCTGCCGAACGGCCTGGAAGTGGTCTATCCGCCGCCGGTGGCTACGGCCAAGCCGGTCTATCCGGTACCGCCGTTCGCCAAGCGCAACTGACGCGCGGTTAGCGCTGCGGCGGCGCACTGGTCACCCGGCGCACCTCCTCTGCCAGCGCGGGCAGAGGAGGCAGGCGCCGGCGGCGTTCAGGTCTTCATCTCGATTTCGATGAACACGAACTCGTCGTCGTTGGCGTTGATGACGTTGTGCTCGACGCCCGCCTTGCGGAAATAGGATTTGCCCAAAGTCAGCTGGCTCACGCTGTCCCCGTCCTTGGTCTTGAGCACCAGCTTGCCCGTCGTCTGCGGCACCACGACGTAGTCGTACCGGTGGCGGTGCCAGCCGGTTTCGGCCCCCGGCGCGAATCTCCATTCGGTCACCGAAACCCGTTCGTTGTCGATTTGGACGCTTGCTGTCGCTGCGGTCAATTTGGCCTCCACTGAACGAATCGCACTCGGCGCGCTTATCTTAACAGGAGACCTCGGCTAAGATGCCGATCGCGTACCTCGCGAAGCGGGACCGACATGAGCTACCAGCAGACCTTCGAAATTCGCACCCGCGGCCGCGGCACGATGGAGATCACCGCCGAGGTCGCGCGCGTCGTGCGTGCTGCAGGGATCGCAACCGGCATCGCGCAGGTGTTCGTCCAGCACACGAGTTGCTCGGTGATGATTACCGAGAACGCCGACCCATCCGTGCGCCATGACCTCGAGACGCTCGCCGGGCGCTGGGCGCCGGACGCCGATCCCGCCTATCGCCACGACACCGAAGGCGACGATGACATGGCCGCGCACGCGCGGAGCGTGCTCGCCGGCAGCGCGGTAACGGTGCCCGTCGGCGGCGGTGGATTGCTGCTCGGCACTTGGCAGGGGATTTATCTGTGGGAGCACCGCGCCGAGCCCCAGTTGCGTAGAGTGGTCGTTACGGTCATTGGCTGAGTGGCGCGCCTTCCCCCCAAGCGGTCGGTTGCCTGAGACTTGAGGCGCTTAGAGGGGTAAAATTGCGCCCATGAACGCGGTTGCCGAAATCACGGATATCAAGGCTTACATGCGCCAGGTGGGCGAGCAGGCGCGCGCGGCTTCGCGCGTGCTCGCGCGCGCCGACAGCGCGACCAAGGACCGCGCGCTCGCC
>JADGRR010000255.1 GCA_017880745.1 Burkholderiales bacterium | reverse complement strand
TACCGGGCTTAACGAGGATATCTTGTCATCCCACAAACTGGCGCGGTGCAGGACGAGGATGGCACAGGCCGCCAGCAGCACTATCGCGGCCGCCCATCGCAGCAGAGCGGCGCGCTGTACCAGACGGGAGAGGACGAGGCCGATCGCCGATACATCGTGAATGCGAAAGTCCACCGGCAACAGATAAGGCAAGACGAAGCGGGTCACCGTTGCGGCGGTTATCAGACCGGCAATCGAATACAGGCCGAGTTGCGCCAGACCAGGAAAGCCGGACAGCAGCAGCGAAGCAAAGCCGAATATCGAGGTCAGCACACCGAGGCGGACGGTGGGCCAGAAGCGCTTGATCCAGATCTGCTGGTCTGAACCGCCCCGTTCTGATTGCAAAAAAAGGTAGATTGAATAATCCACCGCCTCTCCGATCAGTGCCGTGCCAAATCCCAGGGTGATGCCATGTACCACCCCAAAGCCCAGGCTGACCGCTGCGATGCCTGCCAGCGCGCCGCTGATAACGGGCAAAAAACCCAATGCCAGTGCGGTGAAGGAACGATAGACGAGCAATAAAAGCGCGGCGATGATTGCGACGCCGATGATGGACAGGCGGCTGACCTGACTTTTGATGGTGTCGCGTGAAGTCACCGAAAACACCCCGGGGCCGCTCATCACCAGTTTGGCGGCAGCGGTTGCGCCGGGCGCCGCGGCAAACGCTTGCCGGATGGCGGCCATGGCGCGCTGCTGAGCGTCGGTATCGGAGCCCGAAGCGCGCGTTTGTATCAGCATCAAGGCGCGCGTGCCGTCGCGTGACGCCCATGCGCCGTCAACCATCCGCGGGCGCGTGCCGCTCCCGAGCTGGTCGAGCAATTGCACCATTTCACCGGTCGGGTCGCGTGGCAGCAGCGACTTGACCATCATCCCCGCAGGCGAGGCGAGCAGGTCGATGCTGTCGCTCAAGGCGGCATGCAGGCCGTCTGCGCTGAAGCGCGCAGGCGTCACTGCAGGGCTAAGCAGGTAGCGATTGTTGAACAGAAAAGCACGGTCGCGCTCGGCGCTGACAGGCTCGCCATTATCGACGGTGACGAAAGCGGGATCAGAGCGCAAGCGCAGGGCAATATGTTTGGAAAGCGCGGCACGGGTGGTCGCATCGGCGCCTTCAACGCCCACCAGAATCAGGCGCGAGGCCAGGCCGTCGCGTAGCTGCTCCAGGAGCAACTGCTGTGCCGGCGTGGGGCTGCGTGGCAAAAAAGCCGATAAATCCGTGGTGATCTGGCTGCGGCTGATGATGATGCCGCAGGCGAGGACAAACGCCAGCCATAAGACGATCGAAGTCCGGGCTATCGCCGTCCGGCCGCGTCGCGCTGGGGCTTGTCTCACGGTGCGGCCAACCTTTCGATGAGCATGAGCGAGCTGTCACCATCGGCTTGGGTGATTTCGATGCTGCGCACTGCGTCACGCAAACCGGCAATACGGATGCGCTTTACCACTGCCTGCATTTTTTCATCCAGCGGCAGCAGTTGCAGCGTCCAGTGCTCGGCTGTCCCATCCAGACTCAGCCGGTAATTGCGTTCCAGCGCCTTGCGCTCACCCGCCAGGGTGCCGCGGATGCTGTCGATGAAAGCCGCCAGCTCCGGGTAATCCTGTGATTGCAGGCGATGTACCTGGCGGCCGCGCTCGATCACCAGGGTGCCTTGATCCAGGATCATGGATTCGGGTTTGGGTTTGATGGTGCGTTTTTCCAGATGATCCGGTGCGGTGTAAAACAACTCGCCGGAGGATTCCACCGGCTTGTCGAGTATGGCGATGAATTTTTTCTCGACAAAGCTGGAATGGTCGGAGCGGATTTGCGCCAGACCGCGCATGAGCTGGTCGATATCCCACTCGGCGGCGTGACCGATGACGGGTACCAGCATCAGCGCCAATGCTGCGAACACCTGCCGCATGACGCGCAGCGAAAAGACAGGGGAGGAGCGTAGTGTCTTCATTATTCGGGAGGCGTTGCAACGGCTGCGGGCTGCCAGAAATCGAAAAAATTAAACCAGTTGTATGGCGCCGTGCGGCAGTAGTGATCCAGCAGCGCGGCATAACAGGCGATGGCCGCTTCCACGGCGGCAGCGCGCTGATCGGGCGCAACGGTAGAAAAATCCGCCAGAGGGTCGAAATGGATGGCGTAGCGGTTGCCGCCCAGATACAGCCCGGTCATGAATACCAGCGGACGCCGCAGCAATGCGGCCATGCGGAACGGCCCGCTGGGCAAGTTCGCGTTGGCGCCGAGGATTTGCACTTGGTGCAGGCTGTCGTCGCCCAGGGTGCGATCCGCCAGCATGCCGACGGCAAAGCCTTCGTCCAGGCGCTCCCGCAGCTTGAGCATGGAATCAACGTGCCCCAGGCCAATGATATCCTGCACGGCCTCTGGATTAATGGCAGTCAGCATGGCGTTGAGTTTTTGTGCGTTGTCCTGGTGCATGACCATGGCGACGCGCAAATCTGTATCTCTGCGGCCAAGCGCGCGGATCGCTTCAAAGCTGCCCAGGTGCGCGCCAATCAGGAACAAGCCTTTGCCGCCGGCAAGCAGGCGGCGCAGCGTATCCTCGCCGTGCACTTCAAAATCAAACAGCTCGAAGCGGCGGTTGACCAGATAGACACGGTCATGGATGGTGGCGGCAAAAGTGAAAAAATGCCGGTACAGATCGCGCCAGCGGGGCGCACGACCTAACGCACGCCAGAGATAATCGCTTGAAGCACGACGACTGGCCGGGGCAAACAGCAGAAAATAACCGGCGATCAGGTGCAGCACAACGCGCCCTGCGCGCCGCCCCAGACGCAGTGAAATCCACGTCATGACGCGCAACATGAGCATGTTGCTGCGCTCCGGGGTATGCGCCCAGGCGGCCTGGCTGGCTGTCGGGCGCGATGTCAGACAGGCGATCCCGGCACGATACTGCCGCTGGCAATTTTGCGCGTGCCAGCTACGATGTCGAAACGTATCGCGCCGCCGGCCGACAGGATATGCTGGATCATCAGTTCTTCGCCCGGACGTGCCGGACTCAGAAACTTGACCGAGCTGATGTCGCAGGTATCCAGCGCGATTCCGGTGGCAGCGGCGATTGCGTGCAGCGCGGTGTCCAGCAGCATCGCACCGGGGAGAATAGGGGTGCCGGGAAAATGACCGGCAAAGACCGGATGATCTGGCGGAACCGCCCAGTGGATGGCGTTATTCATGCGGATTTGCGTGCGCTGCGGGTCTGAAACAGGGCTTGCAGCGCTGCGCGCGGCAGTTTTCCTGTGCGGTTGCGTGGCAGCGCATCGACAAACAGCAGGGGGCGGGGCAGGAAAACCGGGTCAATATGTTGACGTAGCGCCGCCAACAGATGCGGTGCATCCATGCCCGGAGCCACCACGCACGCGGCAAGCCGCGTAATGTGGGCATCGCCGGTTTCGTCCGGCATGTAAAACGCGCCATCCACTACGCCGGGAATGCTGTTGAGCAGGTGGTTGAGACTCGCCAGCGAGTGCCTTTTGCCGGCGATATTGACCAGATCGGCGACGCGCCCGTGCAGCAAGAAATGCTCCTCTGTAACGGGCTCAATTATGTCGTTCATGGTGATCGATGACTCGATGTGACCGCCGCAAGCGCGCACGCAATCACCCTCCACGATCAATCTTATCCCGGGAAACAGCTGCCATTCTGCGGTTTGCGTGGAGCGTCGGGAAGCGATCTGGCCGGTTTCGGTGCTGCCATAGATTTCCATTAGCGGAGCGTGGCAACGTGTCTCAACCTCCTGGGCGAGTTGGGCAGACAGCGGCGCAGTGGCGGACAGCACCCGCGCGATCTCCGGCAGCGGCAGCCGCGCATCCAGCAAGGCGCGCAGGTGCACCGGGGAGGACACCAACATTCGCGGCATGGGCACAGCCGCCAGTGCCTGGCAAATGTCGGCCGGGTAAAACGGCTGCGCATGACTGAGTGCGTTGCCGCTGTGCCATGCCATCAGCACCGTGGACTCGAACCCGAACATGTGTTGCGGCGGTACGGTGCCAATAATAGTCCAGGGTGCGTTGTGCAGCAGCCCCAGGCGCAATGCTTCAGCTTGCACACAACTGACCAGTGCACCCCAGGTTTTTGGATGCGGTTGCGGGGTACCGGCCGAGCCTGAAGTAAACACCACCGCGATGCGCTGCTTGCTGTCGATCTGCGGAATTGCAATTGCGCCCGCCTGGCTGATGGCCATGGCCGGGTATCGCAGTTGGGGCAGATCCACCGGGCATGGGTCGCTGTCAGTCAGACAAAACACATCCGGTGCAAAGGCCTTGATCTGGCGCACTACTTCCTGCGTGGGGGTAGACGGCAGCAGGCTGACTTTGCCGGCCACAATGGCGGCCGCCAGACCCACGCTGAACCGGTAACGGTCGCTGCACATATTGAGCAGGTGACCCCCTGCGGGAAACAGGGCGACAAGCTGCCTGACCTCGGCCAGGAATTGGCGCAGCGTGACGCCGCCGTCGGCGCGCCAGGCGATGATGCTGTCCGGCGCGGCGTGTGATACCAGCGGCAGTGAAGACATGATTGAGACCGCAACAACTAGCGTGGCGGCGCCGAGGCGTTCCTGTACGCCCGCACGGCATCGAGGATGTGCATATGCCGCATCTCGGGAAGCACCCACCGGCGTACCCAGTATTCGCCAATGAACATCAACGCGACCAAAGGCAGCGTCAGAAAATTGGCGAAAACCGACCATGTGGCCAACGGTGCCAGAAAGAAGAGCAAGGTGGAAGCCAACGCCATCGCGGCAAAGAATAGGGTCCACGCGACCGTGACCTGGCGTGTGTAAATTTCGTGCTGCGGCGTCACTACTGCATGCACCGCCTGTGCGAAGCGCGTGCAGAGCGGTTGCCGCCCTGCGATCAAAGTACGACCAAAAGTGATGAACAGGACCAGTAGCATACCCACATGTTGCAGCCAGTACACCAGCCCGAAATGGTACTCGAGCGCCGACCATCCAGCCCATAGCGCAATACACAACAGCATCAGCACACCCAGCATGATGAAGCGCCGGGGTGACCGCCAGGCCAGCACCAGCCCAACCAATACTACCGGCGCAACGGCCACCAAAAGGCCGAGGTTGCCATCCTGTGCGGATTGATTAGTGTAATGCGCCAGCAGCGGATAGCCGATCACCAGCGCAACAATGCCCAGCCAAGGCACGATACGGCGTGTCATCAGCGGGTTCTCTGTGCTGCGATATAGTCGGAGAGGCTGCGCAGCGAGCTGAAAATGTGCTGGTTGTCTTCGCTGTCGCTGCGCAGT
>JADGRR010000254.1 GCA_017880745.1 Burkholderiales bacterium | reverse complement strand
GGCGCGAGGTTGCTGCGCAGGAAGGTGAAGATCTCCTTCGCCAGTTCGCGGCTGGGTTGCGTTCCCTGGGTCAGGATGATGAAGGCCTTGGGCACGGCCAGGCGCACTGGATCCGGGCTGGGCACCACGGCCGCCTCGGCCACCGCCGGGTGCTCGAGCAATGCGCTCTCCAGTTCGAACGGGCTGATGCGGTAGTCCGAGGCCTTGAACACGTCGTCGGCGCGGCCAACGTAGGTAATGTAACCATCGGCGTCGCGGCTCGCGACGTCGCCGGTGCGGTAGTAGCCGCCGCGCATGGCCTCCTCCGTTTTCTCGACGCTATCCATGTAGCCGACCATCAGTCCGAGCGGGCGCGGGTCGAGGACGAGGCAGACCTCGCCTTCGCCGGCCTCCTTGCCACCGGCGTCGAGCAATGCGACACGGTATCCCGGCAGCGGCCTTCCCATGGAGCCCGGTTTCAGTACCTGTCCGGGCGAGTTGCCTATCAGCGCCGTGGTCTCGGTCTGGCCGAATCCGTCGCGCAGGGTGATCCCCAGGCGGCTTTCACCTGCCCGATGATCTCGGGATTGAGCGGTTCGCCCGCGCCCAGCAATTCGCGTATTTTGAGGCGGCCGCGGTAGCTGGCGAGGTCTTCCTGGATCAGCATGCGCCATACCGTCGGCGGCGCACACAGGGTGGTGACGCCGCAGCGCTCGAGCACGCCGAGCATGGCCTTGGCGTTGAAGCGGCCGTAGTTGTAGATGAAAATGCAGGCGCCGGCATTCCATGGCGCGAAGAAACAGCTCCAGGCGTGCTTGGCCCAGCCGGGCGAAGAGATATTGAGGTGCACGTCGCCGGGCTGCAGGCCGATCCAGAACATGGTCGACAGGTGGCCGACCGGGTAGCTCTGCTGCGTGTGCAACACCAGTTTCGGCTTGGAGGTGGTGCCCGAGGTGAAGTAGAGCAGCAGCGGATCGTCGGCCATGGTTGGACCATCGGGGGTGAAGCTCGCCGGGTGGGCGTCGGCGTCGGCGAAGCTGTGCCAGCCGGGCGCGGCTCCGCCGACCGCGATGCGCGTGTAGCTGCCGGCCAGGGTCGCGAACTTGTCCAGGTTGGCGATACCGACCACGACGTGGCGCACGTCGCCGCGCTCGAAGCGGTCGAGCAGGTCGTCCGGGGTAAGCAAGGTCGTCGCCGGAATCAGCACGGCGCCCAGCTTGATCGCCGCCAACATGGTCTCCCACAGCGGCACGTCGTTGCCGAGCATCATCAGGATGCGGTCGCCGCGCTTTACGCCGATCGAGCGCAGCCAGTTGGCGACGCGGTTGGAGCGGGCCGACATTTCGGCGTAGGAGCGCTTCTGCTCGTCGCCATGCTCGCCCACCAGCCACAGCGCCGGCTTGTCGTTGCCCTTGGCCATGGCGTCGAAGTAGTCGAGCGCCCAGTTGAACTCGGTCAGTACCGGCCAGCGAAAATCGCGCGTCGCGAGCAGATAGTCGTCGCGATGCGCGAGAAGGAAGTTGCGGGCCTCGATGAATGGGCGGGCGGCAGACATGGCGATCCCCTGATGGAAAAATTCTTAGGACGCAAGTATGTTAGTGGCCGGCGTCAACGTCAACGCCGCTCAACTGCAATTGGCCTGAGCGGGCAGGTGCGCACCATGAACAGTAAAACGAAATAAGGCGTATTGCGAAATCGCGAGTGTCAGCGCGTTACCTGTTGCATGGCGGGTCGGGTGGCCTGGGAGGCAGATTCAGCGTCGCTCATGGCGCGCCAAGATATTCACGCAAGGTCAGTATCCGGATAGGTTCCGATGGTTTCAAGTAATATCGCAATTGAGGCTACTATTTCTCAATGCATACAGACAATTTACCCATGCAGCCCAAGCGCAGCGCCCGTCTGAAGGCGATCATCGACACGCTGGAGCGCGGCCTGGTCGAACGCCGCCACAGCGTCCGGCTCTGCTTGCTTGCTGCGCTGGCCGGCGAGCACACGCTGCTCATCGGCCCCCCGGGCACCGCGAAAAGCGAGCTGGCGCGGCGTCTGCACACGGTTTTCCGTGACGCCCGCTACTTCGAGCGCCTGCTGACCCGCTTCTCGGTGCCCGAGGAACTCTTTGGTCCGCTGTCGATCAAGGCGCTTGAGGAGGACCGGTACGAGCGGCACATCGACGGGTTCCTGCCTGATGCCTCGATTGCCTTCATCGACGAGGTGTTCAAGGCCAACAGCGCCATTCTCAATGCGCTGCTTACGCTCCTTAACGAACGCGAATTCGACAATGGCGCGGGGCGCGTACACTGCCCGCTGATCAGCGCCATCGGCGCCACGAACGCGGTGCCTGAGGACGAGGTGGCCGATGCGTTTTTCGACCGCTTCCTGGTGCGCGTGCCGGTAGCGGCAGTCAGCGCAGCCAGCTTTGGCGCGCTGCTTCAGGTCGGCCCAGGTTGCGGCTGGACGCCGCTGCCGACTGGCCTTGCCCTGGACAAGAACGATCTCGCCGCACTTGCAACCGAGGCCGCAACGGTGGGTATTCCAGCCGCGCCGCTTGCAGTGCTTGCCGAACTGCGCCAGTACTTTGAGGCCGAGAAGGTCTACATATCCGACCGTCGCTGGGTAAAGATCGTCTGGCTGTTGCGCGTTGCCGCGGCGAGTGAGGGCAGGTCGGCCGTGGCGCTGTGGGATCTTCTGCTGCTTCCCTGGCTTACCGCGCACGACGCGCCGCGCCAGGCGGCAGTGGCGGACTGGCTCGCTGCCCGGCTTGGGGTGAGCGAGGCTTGTTCGCCTGAGCGCCTGACACGGATAGTCGAGGCCTTCGAGGCCCAACTCGATGCCGAGCAGAAAGCCAACGATCTGGATTACGACGCATCCGGCCGCCTGAAATTCTCTGCAGCCGACCTGGCGCAGGACATCGGTGATGCCAAGGGCGGCGCGGCGGCGCCGCGCATGACCTACAGCCGTTGCCGCCGCTACGGAGAGACCCATATCGGCGCCCGCGTCGGTCAGATCGACGCCTTGCTGGCACGCATTGCGGACTACGCCAAGGAAATCTCGAGCCAACGCGAAAGCCTCGTCGCCTACCGGGCGCAGAGCCTGTGGGTCGACGAGAACCTGACTGACCGGGGAGCCGCGGCGGTGGCGGCCACTGCCGCGGCCATTGCTCGCCTGGCCGAGCGCGCACGATCGGCGCGCTCGGGTTTTCTCAGCCTGCCGCGGCTGGAACAAGATAACGGCGTGGCGCCCGAACCCGTTGTGTACGAGTCCGTCGGCGAACATTGAACGCTCAGGTTCCGCGCCCATTGCTGTTCGAAGCCGAGGAGGGCCGGCTGGCGGCGCTCGATGGTCTGGCGCGCAAGCTCTGGCTGGGCGGGCTGACAAATTCCCAAGGTGGCCTGGAGCCCCGGCTGGAGTCGCTTGCCGCTTTGCGCAAGGGAATGCTCGCCGGCGACCTGCCGCCGGCTGAAACCTGGCTCTGGCTGCCGCACCCGATCACGTACGCGTTGCATGAGACAATCGCGAGCCTTGGTCTCGCCGCTTATTGCGCAGGCCAGGAGGAACTCTCGGATACCGTTCTGATGAGCCTGCTGTTTCATCTCGATCTCATCGTCGATTACCGCGACCGCGGAGCCGGGATGACCGAGGCTGCGCGTATGGCCATAGACGCTTTTGCCGCGGAGTGGCAGGAGCGCTGTGGACAGGTCGACGAGTTGATCGAAGTCTTCGGCAGGCTGCCCGAAGACGGCAACAACGCTCGCTGGGACGAGATTCGCGGCCTGCTGCGCTCCGCCGGATGGCAGGAAGTGTTGCGCATTCGCCGGCTGCTCGAGCGCCTGCCGGAATTGGTGCGGATTATTCGCGGACTCGGACGCACCCGCCAGTCCGATGAGCACGACGCGACAACACAGACGACCGTGGAAGTCTTCGACGAGGCCATTGCCCAGCGTCTGGAACGCCGTACGGTGCGCGTGCCCGACATGCCGGGAGAAACCCGGGGCGTTCATCGCTCGGACCGGATCGCCCGCATGCTGCCGGCCGAAACCATGCTCCTGGGCCATCCGCGCCTGCGCCTGGTGTGGCATGCGCGCCGCGCCGAACGCACGCTGCTCAGCTACGAGGACGACGATCGCATGGAAGAGGTGCGCCTGCGCGAGGCCCGGGTTTCGCGCCCCCGGCCCGGGCTGCTGCCGGGGAAGCGGCCGGAAATGGGGCCGATGCTCGTGTGTGTCGATACCTCGGGCTCGATGCAGGGAGGCGCCGAAGCAGTGGCCAAGGCCGTCGTGCTGGAGGCGATACGCACGGCACACGCTCAGCATCGTGCCTGCCATGTGTTCGCGTTCGGCGGCCCGGATGAGTTGGTCGAAATGGAACTCGCCGTAGACAGCGCGGGCATCGACCGCCTCACGCGCTTCCTCGGCCAGGCATTTCACGGCGGCACCGATATCTCCGGCCCCCTGGAAAAGGCGCTTGCCAAACTTGAAGATCGACGCTGGCGCTTGGCCGATCTCCTGATCGTCTCCGACGGCGAATTCGGCGCCACGCCGGAAATCGTCGCCCGCCTCGACGCCGTCAAGCGCAAGCTCGGGTTGCGGGTGCAAGGCGTGCTGACTGGCGACCGGGAGTCCATCGGATTCCTGGAACTTGCCGACAACATCCACCCTATCCGCGACTGGCGCCGCTACGGCGGTTCGAATGCCGATTCACCGATACATTCCCATCGCCTCACGGCCATGTATTTCCCGGGGGCGCTACCCGGCGCGGGAAACCACCCGTCCGCGGTCTCCGGCGAAACCGCATCGGCAGCAATCCGCGCCGGTGTGCACAGGGGCGTGCCGGCGCCGGAAGCGCCTTCCAATGGCGCCGCCGAAAACGAGCATGACCTCCCATGAGCTTCGCTGCGGATTACCTTTCCCAGCTGGAAGCCTTTGCAGCGCGCGGCGCTCTGCCCCGTGTCCGTGCCCTGCACCTGCCGCCGGGACGGCGCAACGAAGACAACAAGGGCCAATTCTGCGCTTTGGAACTCGACGACGGGTCCATCGGCCTGTCCTACGTCCTGCTTGACGACACGCTGGAGCGGCTGCTTGACGCAAGCGACGGCTTTGGCCTTGCCGGCGCCGATACGCTCGAAGTCGCCCGCCGCTATGTCCATGACAGCGGCATCTCAAAGACCCTGGGCTTCGCCGCCGCCAACGCCCTGACCCGCTGCCTGTTCGACCGGGCGGGATTTCGCCCTGACTGCAGCGCCGACTCGATGGGGTATCTGAATCCGCAGCCGGGCGAGCACGTCGGCATGATTGGATACTTTACGCCGCTGCTGGGGCGGATCATCGGGAGC
>JADGRR010000253.1 GCA_017880745.1 Burkholderiales bacterium | reverse complement strand
CCGAGGAGAGAGCCCATGACACGTTTCACCCGATTCGCCGCAATGGTTCTGTTCACCGTATTCGCCGGCATAGGCGCGGCATCCGCCGCGGATTACCCGGTGCGTTCGGTGAAGTGGATCGTGCCCTATCCGCCCGGCGGCACCACGGACGTACTGGCGCGCATCATCGCGCAATGGCTCTCGGAGAAGATGGGCCAGCAGTTCGTCGTCGAGAACAAACCCGGCGCCGGCAACAACATCGGCACGGAGGCGGTGGTGAGCGCGCCGCCCGACGGCTACACCATGCTCCTCGTAAACCCCGCCAACGGCATCAACGCGTCGCTCTACAAGAAGCTGCCGTTCAACTTCATCCGCGACATCGCGCCCGTGGCCGGCCTCGTGCGCACGCCCAACGTGATGGAGATTACGAACTCCCTGCCGGTGAAAACCGTGGCGGAGTTCATCGCCTACTGCAAGGCGAACCCGGGCAAGGTCAACATGGCCTCCTCGGGGAGCGGCACCTCGGTGCACCTTTCGGGTGAACTGTTCAAGCACATGACCGGCTGCAACATGCTGCACGTTCCCTACAAGGGCGCCGGCCCGGCGCTCACGGACCTGATCGCCGGGCAGGTGCACGTGCTGTTCGACAACCTGCCGTCTTCCGCGGCCTTCATCAAGGGCGGCCGCATCCGTGCGCTCGCCGTCACTTCGGCGAAGCGCGAACCCTCCATGCCCGAGCTGCCCACGGTCGGCGACACGGTGCCCGGGTACGAAGCCACCGCGTGGTTCGGCATCGGCATGCCCAAGGGAACGCCGCGCGAGATCATCGACAAGGTGAACGCCGAAGTGAACCGCGCGCTCGCGGACCCGAAGATGCGCGAGCGCCTGGCGGAACTCGGTGGTGCGCCCATCCCGGGCACGGCCGACGACTTCGGCAAAGTAATCGCGGCCGAGACGGAGAAGTGGGCGAAAGTCGTCGCCTCATCCGGCGCTACCGTTGATTGATGCATTTCATTGTTCGCCAGGGGCACGCGAACGCGTAATGGCCCGCTATCCCTGCACCACCGTCCATCGCGCCGGCCCGCGCCGCGTTGAGATCGCCGTTCATCAGCGGGTGGAATACTTTCAGCGCGGTCGGTAAACAGTGCTGGTGCTCGAAAAACTGAGCAAGACCTACGAGGGCGCGCGCAGCCGCAGCGTGCTGCGCGGCGTCGACCTTGTGCTCGCCTCGGGCGAGTACATCGCGGTCATGGGCGAATCAGGCATCGGCAAATCCACCCTGCTCAATCTGATCGCAGGCCTGGATCAGCCCGATGCGGGCAGCATCCGGCTCGATGGCGTCGATCTGACCGGCCTGGACGACGATGCCTTGACCATTTTGCGCCGCGAGAGCATGGGCTTCGTGTTCCAGGCCTTCCACATCCTGCCTTATCTGAGCCTGGCGCAGAACGTGGCGCTGCCGCTGATCCTGAACCGCGTCGCAGACAATGAAGCCGCGGCGCGCGCGGGGGCGATGCTCGCGGCGGTTGGATTGCACGGGCGCGAGGCGAGCATGCCGCGCGAATTGTCGGGCGGCGAACTGGAGCGCGTTGCCATCGCGCGCGCCCTGGTGCATCAGCCCAAGCTGCTGCTCGCGGACGAGCCGACCGGCAACCTCGATCCGGACAGCGCCGCCCAGGTGCTGGCGCTGTTGCGCGAGCAGGTCAAGACCAGGCAGGCGGCGTGCATTCTGGTCACGCATTCGCAGGCGGCGGCGGCGACGGCGGACCGGATCGTCATCCTCACTGCGCAGGGACTGCGGGAGACCGGCTGATGCCGGGGCCGGCCGCGCTGACCCTGTCGCCTGCCGCGCTGTTCCTGGCGCCCCTGGCACAGCACAAGGGCAGGCTCGCGGTGTCCGTGCTCGCGATCGCGCTGGGCGTGGCGCTGGGCTACGCGGTGCAGCTCATCAATGCCGTGGCCCTGAACGAGTTCTCGCAGGCGGTGCGCTCGCTCGCGGGCGAGGCCGATCTCGAAATCCGCGGCCCGCGCTCGGGCTTCGACGAAATGCTCTATCCGCGCATAGCGAGCCTCGCGCAGGTGGCGCTGGCGAGCCCGATGCTCGAAGTCGATGCCAAGCTGCCGGGCAGGCAGGAGCCGCTGCACCTGCTGGGCGTGGATGCATTTCGCGCTGCGCAGGTTCAACCGGGACTGATCGGCAATGCCCGGGCCGACATGCTCGACCTGCTGCGGCCGGACGCGCTGTTCCTCAGTCCGGCCGCCGCCGATTGGCTGGGCCTGAAAGCAGGCGACAGGCTCGCCGTGCAGGTGGGCCTGTCCGAGGTGAGCCTGCGCGTGGCGGGACTGCTGCACGGGAGCGGGCGCGGGCGCCTCGCGGTGATGGATATCGCCGCGGCGCAACTGGTGTTCGGCCGTAGGGGAAGCATCAGCCGCCTGGACATCCGCGCGCGCCCCGGCGCCGACGCAGACGCGTTGCAGGCGCGCGTGCAGGCCGAGTTGCCGCCGGGCCTGATCGTCGAGCGTCCGCAAAGCGACCTGCAAAGGAATGCCAGCCTGTCGCGCGCTTACCGCGTCAATCTGAACGTGCTTGCGCTGGTGGCGCTGTTTACCGGCGGTTTCCTGGTGTTCTCGGCGCAGGCGCTGTCGGTGGTGCGGCGGCGCTCGCAACTCGCGCTGTTGCGCGTGCTCGGCGTAACCCGCGGCGGCCTCGCGCGCATGCTGCTGGCCGAGGGCGCGCTGATCGGCGCGGCAGGCGCCGCGATCGGCCTCGCCGTGGGCTACATCATGGCCGCTGCCGTACTCTATCGCTTCGGCGCCGATCTCGGTGCCGGTCAATTCCGCGGACTGCATCCGGATCTGCATGCCGAGCCCTGGGCGAGCGCGCTGTTCTTCGCGCTTGGCGTCCTGGTGGCCGCGGCGGGCAGTCTGGCGGTTGCGCTCGAGGCGGCCCGCGCCGCTCCGGCGCAGGCGCTGAAGGCGGGCGACGAGCAGCAAGTGTTCGCGCGCCTGCAACCTGCATGGCCGGGCGTCGCCCTGATTGCGCTCGGGGTCATGTGCACCGCGCCCGGGCCCGTCGGCGGCGTGCCCTTGTTCGGCTATGCGGCCATCGGCCTGATGCTGGTGGGCACGCTCGCGCTGATGCCGCGTCTGGCGACCGCGGTATTCGGCCTGCTGCCGCACCCGAGCGGCGCCGGCGCGCGCCTGGCGTTGGCGCAATTGCAGGGCGCCCCCGGCCAGGCGGCGGTGAGCCTGGCCGCGATCGTGGCCAGTTTTTCGCTGATGGTGGCGATGGCGATCATGGTCGCGTCGTTTCGCGTTTCTTTCGACGCCTGGCTGGATCAGGTGCTGCCGGCCGATCTCTATCTGCGCGCCGGCATCAGCGGCGACAGCGCTTATCTCGCGCCGCAGGACGAGGCGCGCATCGCGGCGCTGCCGGGCGTGCGCCGGGCCGAGTTCCTGCGCATCCAGCAATTGCTGCTCGAACCGGGCCGGCCGCGCGTGACGCTGTTCGCGCGTTCGCTCGAGCGCGACGATCCGGGCCGGCGGCTGCCGCTGGTGAGCGATGTACTGACGCCGCGCGCGGGCGCACCGCCCCCCCTGTATGCGAGCGAAGCCATGGTGGATCTCTATGGTTATGCCTTGGGCAAGGTGGTGGAAGTGCCGATCGCGGGCAAGTTGCAGCGCTTCACGGTGGCGGGCATCTGGCGCGACTACGTGCGCCAGCACGGCACCGTGATCATCGAGCGCGAGCTGTATGCGAGCTTGAGCGGCGATCGCAATTCCAACGACGCCGCGCTCTATCTCGCACCGGGTGCCAGCCCCAAGGCGGTCGAGCAGGCGGTGCGCGCCAGCGTTCCCGGCGGCGCCAATCTCGAGGTCGGCGAGCCCGGCATGATCCGCGCGCGGTCGCTGAATATTTTCGACCGCACTTTTGCCGTGACCTACGCGCTGGAAGCGGTGGCGGTGCTGATCGGGCTGTTCGGCCTGTCCTCGAGTTTCGGCGCGCTGGTGCTGGCGCGCAGCCGCGAGTTCGGCATGCTGCGCCACGTTGGCATGACGCGCGGCCAGATCGGCGCCATGCTCGCCGCCGAAGGCGCGTTGGTGAGCGCGCTCGGCCTGGCGCTCGGCCTTGCGCTCGGCTGGGTCATCAGCCTGGTGCTGATCCACGTGGTCAACCGGCAGTCGTTCCACTGGAGCATGGAACTGCATCCGCCCTGGGCCCTGCTCGCGCTGCTCGCGGCCGCGCTGCTGTTGCTGGCTACGCTGACGGCGCTGGCGAGCGGCCGACGCGCGCTGGGGGTGGACGTGGTGCGGGCGGTGAGGGAGGATTGGTGAGGCGGGCACAAGAACGCGCCGGTGATGTCTAGCCGGCACCCCGGCCGGACCGGCGTACGCATAATGCGTACGAATGTACGCGATCCGCGTACAGATGACGAGCTCGAACGTGCGGCGATTCAGCCAGGCGCCGGCTCGAAACCCAGTACCTGCCCCAGTCGCCTGGCAACCCGCTTGAACAGCGCTGGATGTAACTTGCCAAGTTTCGTGGCATCGGATGCTTCGATGGTCGCGATCTTTGCCGTGCGGACCACGGACGGCACGGGGAGGCCGGCTGCTGCCAGATTATTCACCGGCACATCGCCGGGCCAAGCCCGATTTTCCGCGCTGGTGATCATGACGACCCACAACAGGGCATGCGCGTCCTCGATGGCACCGGTGGATACTACGAGCGCCGGTCGCGACTGCCGCGTCGAGCGGTCGGTGTAGGGGAACGGTACCTTGATGACGTCGCCTTGCCTAAAGCTTGCCATAGGCCTTGGTGTCCGCTTCGGAGTTCCATTCGTGGAAGGTGCGGAACGGATCATCCGTTTTGCTGCCGCGACTGGCTTTGGTGAGAATCACGCGCTGATCGTCGATTTCGTAAATCAGTTCATCGCCTGGTTGAAGGTGCAGGGCGGTGCGTACCGGCTGGGGAATGGTAGTCTGCGCCTTGGTCGTAAGTTTGCTGGTGATCATGGTGATATTGATTTGAATAATCCATGGAATGGCATATGGTAAGGAATTTCCTTGCGCGCTGCAAGCGCCGCCAGGCAGCGCCTAGAAGGAAGGTCAGCGCGAGTCGACGATGATGAGTAAGACGGTATCGCTACTGCTGATGATCGGTTTCACCTGGCTGTGCGCGGATGCCGTCGCGCAGGACTACGCGCAAGTGCAGCCCGGTTACGAAATGCAGTTCCCGCGCGATCACGGCAGCCATCCCCAATTCCGCACCGAGTGGTGGTACCTCACCGGCTGGGTGAAGAAAGCGGACGGCACCGAGCTCGGCATGCAGATCACGTTCTTTCGCAACCGCCCGCTG
>JADGRR010000252.1 GCA_017880745.1 Burkholderiales bacterium | reverse complement strand
TTTCGCCATGAGCAAGCCAAGGCGCACGGCCGGCGCGCCGCCTGCACCCGGCTCCAGCGTGCACTCCCAGTCGCTCGCGAGCACGTCCACTGGTAACACCTCGACACCGTGGCGGCGCGCATCCTGCACCAGTTGCGACGGCGCATAGAAACCCATCGGCTGGCTGTTCAACAGCGCGGCGAGGAACGCGGCAGGGTGGTGGCGCTTCAACCAGGCGGAGACATAGACCAGCAAGGCGAAGCTCGCCGAATGCGACTCGGGAAAACCGTATTCGCCGAAGCCTAAGATCTGCTGGTAAATGCGCTCGGCAAATTCGCGCGCATAGCCGCGCGCGCTCATGCCCTGGATCAGGCGCTGCTCGAAATGCTCCAGGCCGCCTTTTCGTTTCCACGCCGCCATCGAGCGGCGCAAGCCATCGGCTTCCCCCGGGGTGAAGCCGGCGGCGACCACCGCGAGCTGCATCACCTGCTCCTGGAAAATCGGTATTCCCAGGGTGCGCTCGAGCACGGCCTTGACCGCGTCGCTGGGATAGCTCACCGGATCCAGCCCCTGGCGGCGGCGCAGATAGGGATGCACCATGCCGCCCTGGATCGGGCCGGGGCGCACGATCGCGACTTCGATCACCAGGTCGTAGAAATTCTCCGGTTTCAGCCGCGGCAGCATCGACATCTGCGCCCGCGATTCGATCTGGAACACGCCCACGGTGTCGGCCTGCTGGATCATGGTGTAGACCTCGGGGTCTTCCGCCGGCACGTCGCTCATCGCCAATGCCGCACCCTGTTGTTGGCTGATCAGGGCCAGCGCCCGCTTGATCGCCGAGAGCATGCCGAGCGCGAGCACATCCACTTTCAGAAGCCCGAGCGCGTCGAGGTCGTCCTTGTCCCACTGGATCACGCTGCGGTCGATCATGGCGGCATTCTCGATCGGCACCAGGCGCGACAAGAGGCCGCGCGAGATGACGAAACCGCCGACGTGCTGCGACAGGTGGCGCGGAAAACCGAGCAGCGCATCCACCAGCGCGAGCAGGCGCAAGACGGTGGGGCTGTCCGGATCGAACCCGGCTTCGGAGAGGCGCTCGGGCACGTTCTGCCGCCGGTCCCGCCAGGAAAGCGTCTTTGCCAGCCGTTCGACCTGGGCGAGTTCCAGGCCGAGCGCCTTGCCGCAGTCCCGGATCGCGCTCTTCGGCCGGTAGCGGATCACCGTGGCGGCAAGCGCCGCGCGCTCGCGCCCGTACTTGGCGTAAATGTACTGGATCACTTCCTCGCGCCGCTGGTGCTCGAAATCGACGTCGATGTCGGGCGGCTCGTTGCGTTCGCGCGAAACGAAGCGCTCGAACAGCATGCTCATGCGCGCCGGATCGACCTCGGTGATGCCGAGCGCATAGCACACCGCCGAATTCGCGGCGGAACCCCGGCCCTGGCAGAGGATGTTCCTGCTGCGCGCGAAATCCACGATGTCGTGCACGGTGAGAAAGTAAGGCTCGTAGCCGAGTTCGGCGATCAGTTCGAGTTCGTGCTCGATCAAGGCCTGCACCTTGGGCGACACGCCCCCGGGAAAGCGCCGCGCCAGGCCGGCTTCGGTGAGCGTGCGCAAATGGCCCGAGGGCGTGGCGCCCGGCGGCACGATTTCTTCCGGGTATTCGTAGCGCAGGCAGTCGAGCGAAAAGCTGCAGCGCGCAGCGATGCGCAGGGTCTCTTCGAGCAAGTCGCGCGGATACAGGTTCGCCAGCCGCAGACGCAGCCGCAGATGGCGCTCGGCGTTCGGGTACAGCGCCTGGCCGCAGTGCGCGAGCGACCTGCCGAGGCGTATGGCGGTGAGCATGTCCTGCAGCTTGCGCCGGGAGCGCAGATGCATATGCACGTCGCCCGCGGCCACGAGCGGCAGAGCGCAGGCCTCACCGAGCTCGCGCAGCGCGGCGAGGCGCGCCTTGTCGTTCGCGCCGCACAGCAGTTCCACGGCGATCCAGGCGCGCCCCGGGAAGCGCTCGGCGACCCAGCGGGCCTGTGGAACATCGGGCACCGCGCCCGGCACGAGCAAGGCCAGACAGCCGGGCAGTCCCTGATCCAGGTCTTTGGCTTCGAGGACATAGCGGCCTTTCACGCCCCTGCGCCTGCCGCGGGTGATGAGTTCGGAAAGATTGCCGTATCCCTCGCGGTTGGTGGCGAGCAGCACCAGGTGCGGGCCGCCGGCGAGGCGGATTTCACTGCCGAGGATCAGCGGCAGGCCGCATTCCCTGGCTGCGGCATGCGCGCGCACCACGCCCGCGAACGAGCATTCGTCGGTGAGGGCGAGCGCGCTGTAGCCGAGTTGATGCGCCCGGGCGACGAGTTCCTCCGGATGGGAAGCGCCGCGCAGAAAGCTGAAATTCGACAGACAGTGCAGTTCCGCGTAGGCGGGCAGGACGGAGACCACGTGGCAAGCCTCAGGAGAAAATGCCGTGCAGATACCAGGCGCCGGCGGGGCTGCGTTCGCGGTAGATCCACAGCAGCGCTTCGTCGGCGGCGCGGGCGATGAAATAATCGCGCGCCACGTCGGCGCCGTCCCACCACCCCGACTCGATGCGCTCCGGGCCAGCCAATAGCTTCAGCGGCCCGTGATGGCAGGGGATGGACTCGTTTTCTTCCAGGGCCTGCGGCCGCTCGAGCAGCCAGAACGGGCGCAGGTTGAAATCGAGGGCGAGCTGCCTTGCGCCGAGCTCGGCCTGAGCGCTGGCGCGATCCAGATGAGCGCTGGCGCGATCCAGATGAACGCTGGCGCGTTCCGGACGGTGGTCTGCGCACAGGACTATGCCGTGCACCGCTGCGGCACCCAGACGCGAGCGCAGGCGCTCGACCAAACGCGGCCAATTGCCCTCTTGCTGCAGTTCATCGGAAAAGAGATTCTGGTTGGAATGTGCCAGCGGCTCGATTGCCTGCACTTCCAGTGCGATAGCGCGCACCGGCTCGGGCAGCGCCGTCTGTTGCAGCCGCTCGCGCAGCAGCAGCGCAAAGTGCGCGGCCTCGCGGCAGGCGGCGACCAGGCCCAGTTCGATCCGGGTGGCAGGCGCGGCGCGATGCGACAGGCTGAGCGCGAGCCGCCGCGTGCCGGCGGCGCGCGCCGCGAGAAAGCCTTCGAGTTGCGCCAGCAGCCGCTGTGCCGCAAACAGCAGGGCTTCAGCCTGCGTGGCTTCGGCCGGCAGTTCGATGGCGGCGCAAAAGGTCTCCGGCAGGACGCAAAAGCCGCGCGGATCGGGCAGGCGGCCCAAGGCCTGATCCAGAGCAGCCAGCAGGTCCTGGCCAAAGCGGCGCGCCAAGCCATCGCGCGGCAGTGCCAGCAGATCGCCGATGCTGCCGGCGCCGATGGACGCCAGGGCTTCTTCCTCCGCGCATTGCAGCACCGAGAGGGGCAGGGCGCGGAGTTCGCCCTCGAGCAAGGCGGCATCGGCTATCAGGCAAGATTTGCCTGAGCGCGCGAACCAGGATGCGGCGCGGGCCGTGGGCGCGGCGGCGAGGCGCCCGCTGTAGCCCATGGCGGCGAGCCCCCGTCGCAGCCTCGTCTCGATCTCTCCCAGGCCGCCGAACAGCTTCAGACTGCCCGAGACTTCCAGCAGCACCAGGTCCGGAAAATCGAGCGCGACATTGGGCGTGCACTGCATCGCCCAGGCGGCGATGCCGAGCAAAGCCTCGGTTTCGGCTGCCGCATCGCGTTCACGCAGGCACAAGCCCGGCGCGAGTGCGAGCGCCGCCGTGACCGAGAGCCCTGAGCGCAGGCCGCGCGCGGCCGCCTTGGCGTCGCACACCAGGAGGCGCTGCCGCTCGGCGACCGCGCAGGGCTCAGGCGAGGGCAAGCCGCGCTGAAAGGCTTCCAGCGGCAACTGCGGCAGATGTAGTGCTATCCACAACATGGGCATCGAATCGGAGAGTAGGACTGCTGCCTGCCGCTGCCAGCGGCGCAGACAGCGCAGGCAGCAAAATCGGCCGGGAGAGCGGCGCCCCCCGGCGTTTCAAAATGGATAGTGCAAGTCCGCCGGCAGAAGTGGCGAGTGCGATGCGCAGCACCGCGGGCGAAGGCTCGCGCGCAGCCTGAGTGGGACGGAACAGCACGGCGAGGCAGCGGCCGCCTTCGGCCGCGAGCTGCAGGCGCCGCAATTGGGCGAAGCGGATTTCGCGCGGCCAGGCGAGCACGCCGCCGCAGGCAGCCGAACCGAGCGCCTGCTCCGCCGCCCATAAGCTGTCGCTGTCCTTCGAGGTTTTGACGATGACCACGCGCTCGAGGCCGATGCCGGCGGCGGCGAGCGCCGGTGCGTAGGGCAGGTAGGGCGGGGCGATCCAGGCGATGAATTTGCCTTGTGCGGCAAGCCGTGCCAGCGCCGGGCCGAGTATGCGCAGTTCGCCTATGCCTTCGTGCTGCGGCAGGATTTCGGTGAGCGCGCCGCGCGGCCAGCCGCCGCCCGGCAGTTCGGCGTCCAGCGGCGCAAAGCCTGAGGCAATGCCCGGGCAGGCGGTGCGCGCGAGTTCGCTGCCGCGCCAGATGCCGGGATGCTGATCGAGTCCGGCCGCGAGGCTGGGCATGGCATCTCCAAAAACTGTATGTTTATACAGTATCCGGAAATTTGGCCGGCTTGTCTACCCGAAATTTTTTAATTAAAAACCACCACCGGGCAGGGCAACTCGGACAATTGCGCCGGGGTGAGATCCTCGATGCGTCCCGGCCACAGCAGCACGCCGAAGTCGCGGCTGCGCGCCGCCTGCAGAATGATCCCGCGCTCGCTTCCGGGCAGGTAGAGGTAACTTGCACTCGCGCGGCCGGCGAGATGCTGTTCCGCCTGCTGCCGCCGTTCCTTGAATGCTTCGGCACCGGTTGCTGCGATGAGTATGAGCAGCTCGCTGCCGGTGACCTCGGCCAGAGTGCCGCCTATGGAAAGGGCACGCAGTGCCGTGGCGGAGCCGTCGAACACCACGGCCACGGGGCGCTCAGCCAGCGCGGGGAAGCGGCGCGCCGGATCGATGCGGCGGCTTGCGCCCGGCCATGAGTATTCCGAGCGGCCGAGCACCAGCAGGTCGGAGGCGCCGGCCCGTGCCAGTACGCTGCGCGCTACCTCGCCGCGCACGACTTCGAGCGTCCAGGCGAAAGACAGGCGCTCGGCCGCCGCCGCCAGCAATCGCCGCAACTGCTCCGCCTGTGCCCGCAGCGCGTGTTCGACGGCAGCGGGGCCCAAAGGGCGAGCGCGCGCCGACGCGAAGCCGAATTCGCGCGCAAACGGCAATCCGGCAAAGCGCAGCAGGCGCTCGTCCTCGATGAACAGGCCGGCCAGTTCGGCGTTCAGCCCGAGCGCGAGGCCGGCCGCGGCCTCGATCGCAGGCA
>JADGRR010000014.1 GCA_017880745.1 Burkholderiales bacterium | reverse complement strand
GGAAGAGGCGATTCGCTACGCCGCGCGCGTCCTGGTGGACCAGTTGTCGGTGTTCGCCGCGCTCGAAGGCACGCCGATCGCAAGCGAGCCGGTCAAGGCGCCGCAGGTCGATCCGATCCTGTTGCGTCCGGTGGACGATCTGGAACTCACGGTGCGTTCGGCCAACTGCCTGAAGGCCGAAAACATCTATTACATTGGCGATCTGATTCAGCGCACCGAGACCGAGTTGCTGAAGACGCCGAACCTGGGCCGCAAATCGCTCAACGAGATCAAGGAAGTGCTCGCCTCGCGCGGGCTGACGCTGGGCATGAAGTTGGAGAACTGGCCGCCCGCCGGGCTGGAAGTCGCCCGCGTATGAGCGCAGGCCGCTCGTAGACGTTTCACGGTCAAGGAACACCGCCCTCGGGACGAGGGACGAACAGAAGAGGCAAGAACATGCGTCACCGCTTAGGACTGAGAAAGCTCAATCGCACCAGCAGCCACCGTCTGGCAATGCTGCGCAATATGACCAATTCGTTGCTGAAGCACGAGGTCATTACGACGACGCTACCCAAGGCGAAGGAGTTGCGCCGCGTGGTTGAGCCGATGATCACGCTGGGCAAGATGGCCACGGTCGCCAACCGCCGTCTGGCGTTCAACCGCCTGCGCGACCGCGACATGGTGACCAAGCTGTTCAATGAGCTTGGCCCGCGCTACGCCAAGAGGAACGGCGGCTACCTGCGCATTCTCAAATATGGGTTCCGTCAGGGCGACAACGCGCCGATGGCCCTGGTCGAGCTGATGGATCGGCCAGAGCCCGCGGAAGCAAAGCCATAAGAAAGGCATTGTTGCCATGAAGAAGCCGGCCAGTGCGCCGGCTTCTTATTTTCTGGCGCTACAATGCGGATATGGCGATCGTACTGTTTACCGATTTTGGTTCCGGCGACCTCTACGTCGGCCAGGTGAAAGCAGTGCTGCAGCGGCTCGCGTCGGGAATGTCGGTGATTGACTTGCTGCATGACGCGCCCGCATTCAATGTGCGTGCCAGCGCGCACCTGCTCGCCGCCACGGTCGGTTGCTTTGCCGAAGGCAGCGTGTTCCTGACTGTGGTCGACCCCGGCGTCGGCGGGGCGCGCAACGCGCTGGTGGTAAACGCCGATGGCCGCTGGTATGTGGGCCCCGATAATGGGCTGCTATCCGTAGTCGGAGCGCGCGCGGGCAAAGGCGATTGCTGGCGCATCGTCTGGCGGCCAGAGCTACTTTCGGCCTCGTTCCATGGGCGCGACCTGTTCGCCCCAGTGGCTGCCACGCTCGCCGTTCAGGGCGGCTTGCCCAAAGGGTGGTTCGAGCATGCCGACACGCTCAACGTCGAGTTCGGCGGCGACGACCTGCCCGAGATCATCTACGTCGATCACTATGGCAACGCCCATACCGGCATCCGTGCGAGCGGGATTCCGCGCGAGGCGCTGCTCGCGGTAGGCGAGCGGCGGCTGCCATTCGCGCGCGTCTTCTCCGAGGCGGCCGAAGCTGCGGCTTTTTGGTATGAAAACAGCAATGGCCTGGTTGAGATAGCAGTCAACTGCGGCAGCGCGGAAAAGCTGCTGCAATTGAAAATCGGCGACGGCGTAGCCTGGGCGTGAGCATCGACGCAATGGCCATGGGGTAACCCCATGTTATTGGACGGCCGGAATGCGGCGCTCGGTCTGCTAACCTAGCTTTTGTTGGGTGCCCGCGCCGGCAGCAGCTGCCCGGTCATGCACTTGCGGTGCTCGACCCTGGTCGAGCTGTCCTTGCAGGCTTCCAGCGCGCTGTTGTGGGCCTCGCAACGTTCCTTGTTGCGCGCCGTGCCGCAGTCACGCGTCTTCGGCGGGGCGAACTTCGCGGCCGGCGCTGGCCGATGCATGCAGTCGCGCCAGTCGTCGCCGGTCTTGTCCTTGCACGCTTCGATATCCTTGTTGAGGGATTCGCAGCGCGCCTTGTCCTTCGCTTTGGCGCAGTCCATGGGGTGAGAGCCCGGATCTTTGCCTGGGCCTGCGAGGGGATATGCAGCAGCGATGGTGGCAAATAACGCGGCGGTGACGGCCGCGAGCAACACTGAAAGGGAGGATTTCATTGGGCTTTCCTTCCAAAGATATGCGGAATGCGGCGCACGCTGGCGCCGCACCTTCCTCTGCAAGTCGGAGCAGGGAGGAACCCCAAATCTACGCCTTGGCTCCCTCTTCCGTTTGACTTTGGTCAAATTTCAGCCGACTCGCGACGGGGCCCTTAGAACTCGATTTTTTCCCCGGGCTTGATCGGGAAGACCTTGATCGGGCTCGCGCCCAGCGCCTGAATGTATTCCTCCGGCGTGCCCTTCAATTGCGGGATAGTCCCGTAGTGCACTGGAAGGGCGAACTTCGGCTTGATCCACTCGCGTGTCGCGAACGCTGCGTCCTGCGGGCTCATCACGAAATGCCCGCCGATCGGAATGATGACCAGATCGGGTTTGTAGTATTCGCCGATGAATTTCATGTCGCCGAACAGGCCGGTGTCGCCCGTGTGGTAGATCTTGAAACCGTTTTCCAATTCGATGATGAAACCCACCGGCTCGCCGCCGATGTGACTTTCGTCTTTGCCGGTCGCCGGGTTCTTCCATATGATTTCGGAAGAATGTTCGGCATGGGTTGCCGTGATCTTGATGTTCGGCCCAAGCGGCGTAATCGTACCGCCCTTGCCGAAGCGCACTGAGAGTTCAGGCGGCAGAACCCCGAGCGTAATCCACACCTGATTCAGGCCGGCCGGCCCGTATACCGGCACGTTGTTTTTCTTCGCCAGCGCGGGTGCGTCTGCCGCATGATCGAAATGGCCATGGGACACCAGGATCAGATCAACCTTGCCCAGGGCATCGAGGTTCTTGTATTCCGGCGGCGTTTTTGGGTTGCTGGTAAGCCAAGGGTCCAACACGATCACCTTACCTGCGGGAGTGGTGATCTTTATCGTGCTTTGACCCAGCCACTGAATCTGGACCTTGCCGCTCTGTGCCCAGGCGCTGCCGGCGGCGAGCACGATCAACAATCCGAGTAGCACTTTCAGATGTTTCATATCCCCATCCTTTCCTGTTGTAATAGTTTTGGAAAACACAGGCTGTACGAGCGCTGCCGCTCCTACAGACTGTCCGAGCGCTCCTTATAGCACAAGTATCGCCCTGAAATCATTGACATTGGTCCTGGTCGGGCCGGTCACCACCAAGTCGCCCAGTCCAGCGAAAAAGCTATAACCGTCATTGTTCGCCAGCAGCTTTTTCGCCGAGACGCCGGCCTTGGAGGCGCGCGCGAGCGAGTCCGGCGCGAGCACTGCACCGGCGTTGTCCTCCGAGCCGTCGATGCCGTCGGTATCGCCAGCGATGGCGTGGACATCGGGCATGCCGTCCAGCTCCAGCGCGAGCGACAGCAGGAACTCGGAACAGCGGCCGCCGCGGCCGTTGCCGCGCACGGTGACCGTGCATTCGCCGCCCGAAATAAGCACCAGCGGCGGCTTGAACGGCTCGCCATGGCTGCGGATCTGGCGTACCAGCGCGGCGTAGACTTTGGCGACCTCGCTGGCTTCGCCGGTGACGCTGTCGCCCAGCACCACCGGCGCGATGCCCTTTGCGCGGAAATAGGCGGCCGCCGCCTGCAGCGAGCCTTGGGCGGTGGCGATGATCCGGTTCTCCACGCGCTGGAACAGCTTGTCACCAGGCTTGGGCGTCTCGGCGATCTCGCCGCGCACGCCGCGCTGCAGATGCGCGACCACCGACGCGGGCGCCTTGACGCCAAAGCGCGCGATGATATCCTGCGCATCCTGGTAGGTGCTCGGGTCTGGCGCGCAGGGGCCGGAGCCGATATGGGTGGGATCGTCGCCGGTTACGTCGGAGACGATCAGCGCCAGCACCGGGGCCTTGCACGCGGCAGCGAGCCTGCCGCCCTGGATGGCGGACAGGTGCTTGCGCACCGTGTTCATGTCCTGGATCGGGGCGCCGCAGCGCAGCAGCTCCTTCGTCGTCGCCTTGAGTTGGTCCATGCCGATGCCTGCGGCCGGCAGGCTCATCAGGCTCGATCCGCCGCCCGATACCAGCGCCAGCAGCAGGTCGTTCGGGCCCAGGGTTTTCGCGCGGCGCAGGATTTCCTGCGCCGCTTTTTCGCCGCTCTCGTCGGGAACCGGGTGGCCCGCCTCGATCACCTTGATGCGGTTGGTCAGAAGGCCGTGCTGGTAGCGCGTGATGACCAGGCCGTCGAGCGGCGCGGCGGATGGCCAGTGCTGCTCTACTGCGAGCGCCATGGCGGCGGCGCCTTTGCCCGCGCCGATCACCAGCGTTTTGCCCTGCGGCGGTTGCGGCAGGTGCGGCGGCAGAATCTTCTGCGGATCGGCGGCGCGGACCGCAGTGTGAAAACTTTCGACGAGCAGTGAGCGCGGATCCATAGTCGCGGCAAGATAACAGTTTTCCGCGGCGCTCGCCACGCGGATCGGATAAGAATTCTGCTCCGCTCGCCAGGGGAAATGCAGATTGCTCGCCGGATAACCGCGCGTGCGCTTTGCGCATCTGGCGACCCCGCGGGAAGCCGATGACCAGTCTCTGCGGTCAACTTGGCGGCCCGACGCTTTGGCTCAAGCGCGACGACGGAGCCAGCCTTGCCGGGGGCGGCAATAAGGTGCGCGAGCTCGAATTTATGCCGGATGAGGCATTGGACCAGGGCAAGGACGTCGAGCTGACTTGCAGCGCGCTCCAGTCCATTCATTCACGCCAGATTTCACCGGTTCATCATGCCCATCGCGCCTTTGAACAGGGCGCTCTCCGGATTGCCGAGTTCTTCGACCACGGTGAGATGGTTACGGCCGGGCATGGGTATGTCGGCGGCAAAAGCATAGCGCCAGGTCCTGGCGATAAGTTCATTCTGGCGCTTGAACTCGTCCGATTCGTCGCCGCCGACCGCGGTATAGAGCGGCGCGGTGGTGGCGGGCGGCATGGTCACGGGGCTCAGCCTGCGCGCGAGCGTTTGGTCGAGCTTCAGATCTTGATTCACGAACGGCGCGTGCACCAGCGGCTCCAGGTCGTAGACGCCGCTCACCGCGAGGCCGCCCTTCACCAGGTTGTAGGGCAGCTCGGGCATGTACGTATTCCAGCGCGCCGCCAGCATCATCGCCGTCAGGTGGCCCCCGGCTGAATGCCCCGCCACATACAGCCTGCCCGGATTGACGCCATAGCGCGCGCCGTGGTGCCACAGCCAGGCGATGGCGAGTAGATTCTGCTTGACGATGTCCTCGATTCCGACTTTCGGGCACAGCCCGTAGTTGGGCAGAACCAGGGCCACGCCGCGGCGGTTGAAGGCGGGAGCGAGATAGGAGAAATCGCCCTTGTCGAGCGACCTCCAGTAGCCGCCGTGGATGAACACCAGCAGCGCCTCGCTCCTGCCTGCGGCAGGGAAGATGTCGAGTTTTTCCGCCGCGCTCGTCCCGTAGGGAATATCCAGGCGGCAGGGCAGTTGAGCGCGCGCCTGTTGCGAGCGCGTCTTCCAGCGCTCGAAAATCTGGGCATGATCGGAAATCATCGCGCGGGCGTTGTACTGCCTGTCGTAATAGGCGCCCATCGCATCTGTCATGGTTGGCTCCGGAACGGCTGCGTCAAGTTCAATCCCGTCCTCCAATTTCGGGCGTCCGGGCGGGATTGATCGGTCAGCTATTCAGGCCTTTCGGCCGCAACGCCCTCAGCTGGTCCCATAGCTCGACCGCCTGCCCTTTTGCAAGGTAGCTGCGTACATACTGCGCCACTTTTTCATCCTCGATGAAGCTCGCCGAAGATTTTGCACCCAGGATCTTGCTCGGCAACTGTGGCCGGGCTATGGCATAGCCCTGCACATAATCGACCCCTATCCCCGCCAGCGCCTCGACGATGGCCAGGTCTTCGGCCCATTCCGCCACGCTCTTCATGCCGAGGTTCCGGGCGAGTTCCACGATCGCCTCGACGATGGCCAGGTTCGCCGGATGCGTATTCACGCCGAGAACGAAGTTGCCGTCGATTTTCAGCGTATCCGCGCGCAACTCCTTCAGATACGAAAAAGACGTGTACCCGGCGCCAAAATCGTCAAGGGCTACCTTCGCCCCGAAGTCTTTCACCTTGTCGATGAAGCGACGTGTGTTCTCCAGGTCGCGCAGCGCCACGCTCTCGGTGATCTCGATGCACAGTTTGCCCACGGCGCGCCCGTGCTGCGCCAGCATCGAGAATGCATCGTGAATGAACCGTTCGTCGTTCAACGACGCGCCGCTCAGGTTCATGCACGCGAACCGTGTCCGGTCGAGATTGTCGTAATGCTCGTCGAGCCACTCCAGGGTATTGGACATGACCCATCGGTCGATCACCGCGCTGCGTCCGTTGTTCTCTCCCGCGGATATGATTTTTCCCGCCGAGGTGATCGTGTTGTCGGCCTCGCGCATCCTCAGCAGGATTTCGAAATCGAGCGAATCATAGGGCGCACGCAAGGACATGATGGGTTGCATCACCAGAAACAGCCCTTCAGGCACAAGCCCGGTCCCGAGGCGTTCAATCAGTCGCAGTTCCTCCTGACGTTCCTTGAATGCAGGCTCGTCCTTCTCATACACCACCAGGTTGGCGTGTAGCCCCTTCTTGGCTTCGCGACAGGCCCGGTCTGCTGCCGATATCGCGTCCTTCACGCTGGTGCCGTCGGCGACCTCGATCAGTCCGATCGAGCCTTTGACCTGGAACGCCTTGTCGCCAATCTGATATGGGCTTGATCCGATCCAGTCGACGATGCCCCGGCAAATCGCGGTCGCCGTGCGAATCGGCGTGTTCCTGAACAGGATGACGAACTCGTCGCCTCCTACCCGTCCGATGTCGTGGCCATCCGCGAGCATCTCGCGCGCGCGGCCGCACACCTGTTTCAGCACCTCGTCCCCCGCCACGTGGCCGAACAGGTCGTTGATCAGCTTGAACCGATCCAGATCAAGGTACGCAAGCGCCAGCGGCTGTCCGTGCACAATGCCCTGCTTCGCATCGGCGAATGCCTCCTCGACGCCATGCCGGTTCAGCACTCCGGTCAGCGGATCGTTCTCCGCCAGGAAGCGCAGTCTGGCCGTCGCCTTGTAGCGTTGGGTAATGTCTTGCAGGGACCCCTCGATCTTGTCCTCGGCCAATGTGGCCTTGACCAGAAAGCGCCGGGACTTCTCTTCATCCGCGGTCGAGTCGCGTATTTCCAGTTCTTCGCTGGTCTTGCGCCAGACCATGTCCTGCAGCCGGGCCCATGCGCCGCGCTCGAAATGCTCGCTCCAGGTCTCTTTCCTGGCACGGTCCGGATCCACCTCCAGCATCCTGCGCAGCGCCGGATTGCCGCGCAGGAAAAGGCCATTTGCATCCAGGGTGAACAGCCCTATCGGAATGGCCTCGTAGGTGCTGCGCAGTTCGGCTTGCGCCTTCACCCGCCCGACGCGGTCCTGCCGCATCTGCTCGGCAATTGCGAGCGCCGCCATCAGGCTCGACGCGAGGGCGGCCGTCACGAAGTTGAATGCTCCGATCAGCGCCTTCGCACCCAGTGCCGCGGCAAGGACCTCATATAGACTCGCGAACAGCGCGATCCCAAGCGACGCGCTATACCACACAGCAACCACAGATCGCGTTATCAGCAGGATGCGGGTCATATAGAAACCCAGCACCGCAATGCCGAACACCGTGCTCAGCCACATGTACGGCAGGAATTGCGAAAAAGGCAGGATCGCGGCGAATAGCAGCAACGGCAGGCATGACCACGCCGCTAGTCGCAATAGCGGCGAATAGCCTACCCGTTTGAGGTCCTCCCGGAAAAGCGTGCTGAACAGGGTAAAGGTCAGTATGTAGCTAAACGCTATGGTCAGCTTCCTTGTGAGCAAGGTCCATTCTATCGGGATCGTCCGCTCCAGCCACTGTGTGTCCCATCCGGCCGAAAGTGCAGCAAGGCGGAGGCTCACCATCAGCCAGGCCGCAAACAGGACGTAAATCCATTCGCGGTTGATGATGGCGGTCAGCAGCACGAACAGCGCGAGAACGATCAGGCCGCCGTCGAGCAGGCCCGAATCGCGATGAAACTTTCGAGCCGATAATTCGAACTGCGCCTCAGGCCACTGCTCGACGTTGATGCGGCCGGGACCGGCGAAGGTGGCCCTGCACAAAACGGGCAGGGCAGACTGCGATTGCACTCTGGACAGTTCGAGCACGAACCCGGTCTTCGCCGGCTTCAGCCGGCCGGTAGCGGCTTCGCGGTTTGCATTGCCCAGTGAGTTCAGCCCTGCCGCATCCCAGCAGCGGACGGCAAGTGCGTGTCTCGACGGAAGTTCGATGTCCGTCCGTTCGTCGATTTTCGCCGGTTGCGCCGTGAAACTGAACCAGTACGGGGACTCCGACAGTCCGGTATCGTAATGGTCGACCGCGGTTTGTTCCTTCAGCCGCGCCAACGCTTGCGCCGGCGCTGGCGCTTCACCGGTCTGTTCGAATACGCGGAGTTCCAGGGGGGTGCTTCCGCCTGTGGTGTATTCCCCGTTCCAGGCCAGCAGCGCCACCAGCGACACTGCGCCGATTACGGCGGGCACGCCGTAGACGGAAATTCGATACAACAGCGAATCCAGCGCCGCATTGGCGCGTTTCGTCCATCCCGGCCAAATTATGGGAAACCTCGGCATCGTCTAAATCTTCAGGCGAAGATAGGTCTCCATGATACGCGCATTGACGACGGCGCCCATGCGCCGCCCATATGCCGTGCGTGCAAACTCGACGGCGGCACGCAAACCACGCATGCCGCCGCTTTGGTTATGCACTGATCGCCATCCTGGCGGACGATCTGGCAGTACGCAGGGGGATGTTGCGAATGGAGAAGTCCACGCCGCCCAAATCGAGATCGGGATGATGGGTTTGGACCATGAATTTGTAGAGCGGGTGATTTGCCTCAGCCCATCTTTCGTCCGCTGTTCCCACGTCGAACGCAAGCACGCGGTGCGGGATATTGTTGGCGTGACGCAAGGGTATGACTTGCCCGGGAAAGAGGTCCTGGAACAGAAGCGCTTCGTATTGCCGGTCCAGCGGCGACCTCGCACCGATCACCATCCATTCAATCCCCTGCTCGACGCAGTAAAGATATAAAGCTTTGAACAGCACGGTTTTTACCACGCGCCCGGTCCGGCCCAGCCCGACGCCCAACCTAGTGGCCTCGGCCATGCTTTTGTTCTCAAGCCACGCCGGAAGTTCGACCGACTGTGCGATGGTGAGATCCCGGAAGCGATTGGTCTGGATCCGCATCGTCCCCACAGGCGATCCGTCCAGTTTCGATTCCGCCAGCAGAACTACCGAGCCTTCGTCGTGGTCATTGGCTTCCGGCGAACTCAGCTTTGCCGCGAACTCCGGCACATGCCGTGCATAAGCCGCCTGGCGGATGGCGACCGCTTTGTGCAGAGCTTCCTCGCTGCGGACGACTCTTACGGTAAACGGCAGGCGTTCTTCTGCCATCCGCACGCCCGGCACCGCCTGCTGCACGGCATCTGCAGCGAAGCTGTCGTTCATTAGTATTGCATGATCAATCGATTTCATTTTCAAACCTCCCCGTCTCAAGAAAGAACAACTAGATACCGTCTGCATCGCAAACGGCGATGATCCGGCAAAGTCTGGCGGCGACAAGTGTCATGCCCATCGACCGCCTTCCAAGACCGGGATAAGTCGCATACCAGATCGGCTTTTAGACCAGGTCTGGCAGCCTGACGCGTTGAGGATTGCAAAAGCGCTATTAATCATGATCATGTACGCTACCACTCTGGGCTTGCTCCTGAGGGTGGGGAATCACTCTCATAATGGTAGGGAATCCCCTACTTTGCTGCCGTTGCCCAAGTGTGCGTCTAAATGTTCTGTTCCTAGTCCAAGAGCGAGGCCAAATTTGTTATTCTTCAACTTGGCCACCGCGGCTCGTGTCCACAATCCAAAATCCAAACGGCATTGGCGCGGGTCGTGGCCATTGGCCCAGCCCAAAACCTGCTTCGCCTGCGCCAGAGTCAGACTGCGTAGCTGTCCCGTCGCCGGCGCCGAGCGCAAATCCTTGGTACCCATACCGGGGCGCAGTGCGGCAGTGATCCATTTGTAGATTGTCGTGCGGTTGAATCCGTAGGAGGCGGTCACCTCGGATGCCGGTTCGCCCTCGCGCACCCATTCAACAGCCATCAGCCGAATCTCCTCCAGCGTCTGATGGTCGAATGTCTGTCCGTCTCGTAACATCCATGATTTGACTGTCATGTACTTGAAAAGTTTCAATAATGTCGCCTTATTTTTCGACTGCCGGGTGAATCCTTTGGGTGGGCAAACCATGACCACGACGAAGCACAGAGCGAAGTTGCGGTCGGCGGAAGCGCCGCGGGCGGCGACCGGCATTTTCTGTGGCGGGCCGTCATAGATGCGCGACGGAAAGTGCTGGAAGGCGAGATGACTGAATTTCTGGACGCGGCGCCGGGAGAACGCACACAGAGCGCAATAGCTACCGCTTCCGCTACTAGGCTGCGTTCTGGTTACCCCGAGCGGCAAGCGGAAGCTGCGCGCGTCTCGCTGCCATTGCCCAAGGGTGCGTCTGCATGTCCTGCGCCCGGTCCAAGCTTGGATCGTGGCCACCGGCCGGGGGCAGCCCGTGGGCATCGCGTCGGCCGTCCAACCATAGTTTGACTTTGCGCAACGTCAGCGCGGTGTTTCTCGCATAGATTGGGCGACGGTCAAATAACCGAGGCTGCAATAATGATACCCATGAAGTACATCGAAAACCGTACCTACGACGAAATACAGGTCGGCGATTCGGCAACGCTCACACGCACCCTGAAGCCGCAGGACATCCAGCTCTTCGCCATCATGTCGGGCGACGTGAATCCCGCCCACGTGGACCCGGAGTACGCCAAGAGCAGCATGTTCCGCGAGGTGATCGCGCACGGCATGTGGGGCGGCGCGCTGATCTCCACCGTGCTCGGGACGCAATTCCCCGGCCCGGGCACCATTTACATCGACCAGACGCTGCATTTTTCGCGCCCGGTCGGCCTGGGCGACATCATCACCGTGACGTTGAAAGCGACGCGCAAATTCGACCACAATCACCATATCATTTTCGATTGCCTGTGCACCAACCAGGATGGGCAGAAGGTGATTGCCGGAACGGCCGAGGTGCTGGCGCCGACGGAGAAAATTAAGCGCGAGCGCATCGAAATGCCGGAGGTGACACTGCTCGACCGCGAGGCGCGCTACCAGCACCTGCTGGACCGCACCAAAGGCATGCCGCCGGCCCTGATGGCGGTGGCGCATCCCTGCGATGCCGAGTCGCTGGGCGGGGTGGTTACGGCAGCCGAGGCCGGCCTCATCGTGCCTATCCTGGTCGGGCCGGAGGGGAAGATCCGCGCCATCGCGCGCGAACATGGATTCGACCTGGGGTCGATGGAGATCATCGATGTCGCCCACAGCCACGACGCCGCGACGCAGGCGGTGGCGCTGGTGCGCGCCGGTCGCGCCGAGGCGCTGATGAAAGGCTCGCTGCATACCGATGAGCTGATGGCCGAGGTCGTGGCCACCGGCACCGGCCTGCGCACGCAGCGACGCATCAGCCACGTGTTCATCGCCGACGTGCCGACTTATCCGCGCACATTGCTCATCACCGATGCCGCGATCAACATCGAGCCGACGCTGGACGACAAGGTGGACATCGTGCAGAACGCCATCGACCTTGCACATGTCCTCGGTGTGCCCGATCCCAAGGTGGCTATTCTGGCAGCGGTGGAGACGGTGACCGCGAAGATGCGCGCCACCATCGACGCGAGCGCGCTTTGCAAAATGGCCGACCGTGGCCAGATCACGGGCGGCGTCCTCGACGGGCCGCTCGCCTTCGACAACGCCGTGTCCATCGTCGCCGCCAAGACCAAGGGCATCCGCTCGGCGGTGGCCGGGCGCGCCGACATCCTGGTGGTGCCGGATCTCGAGTCGGGCAACATGCTTGCGAAGCAGCTCGAATACCTTGCCGAAGCCCTGCTTGCCGGCGTGGTGGTGGGAGCAAGCGCGCCCATCGTGCTCACCAGCCGCGCCGACACCGCCGAGGCCCGCTCGGCCTCCTGCGCCATCGCGCTGCTCATGGCGAACGCCAAGCGCAAGCAGGCTATCTGACGCGCGGCGCTGGTATTCTTGGACTCGCAGGGCGGTTTTGTTATATGTTGTCGCCCTGTCCGCAAGATCCGCTTGCGGCCTTACGAGGAAGTCTTCATGCCGCATATTCTACGTTGCGCCCTGACCGGTGCAGTGCTCGCTATTGCTTCGATCTCGCCCGTTTCGGGCCAGACCACCGGACCTATGCGCCTGATCGTCCCGTTCGCAGCCGGCGGTCCGACCGACGTCGCCGCGCGCATCATCGCGCCGTTTCTGGGCCAGGCCTACAAGCGGCCGATGGTCGTGGAGAACAAGGTCGGGGCCACCGGCGCGATCGGGGCCGAGCACGTGGCGAAGTCGCCGCCCGATGGCGCGACGATTCTTTTCGGCACCAGCAGCATCATGGCCGCGAGCCCGGCCCTGTCGACGAAGCTGCCCTACGATTCGGTGAGGGACTTCGCGCCGGTGTCGCTCGTCGCGACCATCGAAAACGTCTTGGTAGTGCATCCCTCCGTGCCCGCGCACAATGTGCAGGAGTTCATCGCCTACGCCAAGGCCAATCCGAACAAGCTCGCCTACGGTTCCTCGGGCATCGGCAGCACCTACCACCTGGGCGCGGAACTGTTCCGTAACCAGACCGGGATCGAGTACATCCACGTCCCGTACAAGGGTCAGGCCCCAGCCGCGCAGGACCTGATCGCCGGGCAGATCCAGGTCATGTTCGACGCCATGAATTCGGCGCTGCCGAATATCAAATCGGGCAAGGTCAGGGCGCTCGGTGTGGCGAGCCTGAAACGCAGTTCGGACCTGCCCGCGCTGCCGACCATCGCCGAGCAGGGCGTGCCGGGCTACGAGACCACTATTTGGCTGGCGCTGTTCGTGCCGGCCAACACGCCGCCGGCAGCAATCGAGCGCTTGCATGCCGAACTGGCGCGCGTGATGGCGATGCCGGAGGTGCGCGATCGCCTGGCGGTGCTCGGCATGCAGCCTGTGACCGATACGCCAGCCGAACTGGCGGCCTACCTCAAGTCCGACATCGCCAAGTGGAGCAAGGTCGTGCGTGACGGAGGCATCAAAGTCGAGTGAGACCGAGGCCGCAGCGCTGCCGCCGCTAACCCAGGCGATCCAGCTCCCGCAGCACCGCAGCGCCCATCCCGCTCGAAGAGACCGGGGACTTGCCCGGCTCGCAGATGTCGGGGGTGCGTGCTCCGAGCGCGAGCGCTGCGCCCACCGCGCGTTCCAGCAATGTTGCATCGTCCGGCCGCCCGAGCGACAGCCGCAGCATCATCGCGACGCTGAGGATCGCGCCCAGCGGATTGGCGATGCCTTGTCCTGCGATGTCGGGCGCGCTCCCGTGCACCGGCTCGTACAGCGCCGCGCGGCGGCCGTTCTGATCGATGGGGCCGAGCGATGCCGAGGGCAGCATGCCGAGCGAGCCTGCCGCCATCGCTGCGCAATCGGACAAGATGTCGCCGAAGATATTGTCGGTGACGATGACATCGAACTGCGCCGGCGCGCGCACCAGCTGCATGGCGCAATTGTCGACATACAGGTGGCGCAGCGCGATGTCGGGGAATTCGTTATCGCGCAAGGCCTGGACTTCCTCGCGCCACAGCACGCCCGCCTCCATCACGTTCGCCTTGTCGACCGAGCACACCTGACTGCGCCGCGAGCGGGCGAGCTCGAAGGCAAAGCGCGCGATGCGGCGAATTTCGGAGGACGTATAGGTCTGCGTGTTGAAACCTCGCCGCTCGCCGTTGGGGAGGGTTTCGATGCCGCGTGGCTTGCCGAAATAGATGCCGCCGATGAGTTCTCGAACGATGACGAAATCCACCCCCTCGAGCACGCGGTTCTTCAGTGAAGAAGCCTCGTACAGGGCCGGGATGGTGATGATCGGCCGCAGATTGGCGAAAAGCTCGAGCGAGCGGCGCACATGCGGCAGGCCGCCGGCGTTGCGCGCCTCGCGCGGAATTGCGTCGGCGTCCATGCCGCCGACGGCCCCGAGCAGGATGGCGTGCGCAGCGCGGATCGCATCCTCAGTGGCCTTGGGCAGCACCTGCCCGAACCTGCGGTAGGCGCCGGCACCATAAGGATGTTCGCCGAGCACGACGTCCAACTGGCGGCGCGCGACAAACCATTCGAGGACACGGCGCGCCTCCGCGATCACTTCGGGGCCGATGCCGTCGCCGGGCAGGATGGCAATCTGCGTTTTGCTCACGTTGCTGCTCCCATGGTTCGATTACTTGGGCGCGAACCGCATTCGTGCGCGCACGAAGCGAATGCTACCTGATTGCCATGCTTCCAAACCAAGTCAAATTTGGACCGGCACGGGCATTTCGGTATATCGTATGGCCCCGGCCCGCGAATCCGTTTGCGGCAATTGAAGGAGGTCTTGATGTTCGACATCGTGCGCCGCGTCCTGGCCCTGGTTCTGCTCCTGCTCGCCTCAAGCGCGACCGCGTGGGCGCAAGCGTATCCCGAGCGGCCGCTGCGGCTGGTGGTCGGCTTCCCGCCCGGTGGCAGCGGCGACTTCCTCGCGCGCGTCATCGCCGACGAGCTCTCGCGGGAGCTCGGCCAGCCGGTGGTCGTCGACAACAAGCCCGGAGCCGGCTCGAACATCGCTGCCGAGAGCGTTGCGCGCGCCGCGCCGGATGGCTATACGATCCTGCTCGGCGGAAACTTCACCCATGCGATCAACCCCTGGCTGTACAAGAACCTCTCCTGGGATCCACACCGGGATTTCACCCCGATCACCGAGGTCGCGCTGATGAGCGTCATCGTCTGCGTCACGCCGCAGCGCCAGATACATTCGATGAAGGAGCTGATTGCGAAGGTCAAGTCCGAACCCGGAAAGTGGTTCTACGCCACACCCGGCAGCGGCAGTCCGCAGCACCTGGCCGGCGCGCAGATCAATCAGATCGCCGGTATCGACATGCAGCACGTGCCGTTCAAGGGCGGCGCGCCGTCGCTGCAGGCGGTGCTGGCCGGCGACGTGCAGGTGATCATCGGCACAACGCCCGTGGTGCTGCCGCAGATACGCGCGGGCAGGCTGGTGCCGCTGTCGCTGATCACGCGCGCGGCCTCGCCGATGGTGCCGGGCGTGCCCGGGGCGGAGGAAGCGGGCGTGCCGGGGATGGATCTGGGAAGCTGGTGGGGCATCTGGGCGCCGGCCAAGTTGAAACCGGAGGTGACGCAGCGCCTGTATGCGGCGATCACCAAGGTCATGCGGTTGCCACAGGTCGCCGAGAAGCTGGCGCGCGAGGCGATGGAGCCGCAAATCTCGCCCTCGCCAGAGAATTTCGCCGCCTTCGTGCGCAAGGATCACGCGATGTACGAGTCCATCGTGAAGGCGTCGGGGGCGAAGGTGGAGTAATGGCTTGGCTGGCGCAGAACCAAGTGGCCTGGGTGCTTAACCGCATGAATCCCGGCATAGCCGCCACCTCGGGCTAGAATCCCACGTATGAGCGCCATTCCCTCTCCGGAAAAAAACGTCCTCGGCGGGCCTTTGCTCGCCTGCGGCTACGACCCGTTGACGGGTTTTTTCCGCGACGGCTGCTGCGCCACGCGCGGCTCCCAGGGCGTGGCGCACCTGGTCTGCGTCAAAGTGACGGAGGAATTTCTCGAGTTTTCGCGTGCGCATGGCAACGACCTGTCGACGCCGCGTCCCGAGATGCGCTTCCACGGCCTCAAGCCCGGCGACCGCTGGTGCCTGCACGTGCTGCGCTGGATCGAGGCCTGGGAGGCGGGCATGGCGCCCAAGGTCGTGCTCGAGGCGACGCACGAGGACGTACTCCAGCTGGTGCCGTTGCGGGCGCTCAAGCGTCACGCGCTCGATCTGCACTGAGCGTGGCTGGCGCGCGGCGCATGGGTGCGCGGCTGGATCCGGGCCGATCGGTCGCGATCATCGGCGGCGGTCCTGCCGGACTCATGGCGGCGGAGGCCGCGAGCGACGCTGGCGTGCGCGTCGATCTCTACGATGCCATGCCCTCGGTGGGGCGCAAATTCCTGATGGCTGGCAAGGGTGGGCTGAACCTCACCCACTCGGAGCCGCCCGAAGCCTTTCTCTCGCGCTACGGCGCGCGCCGCGCATACCTCGAGCCCTTGCTCGCCGGATTCGGCCCTGAAGCCCTGCGCGCGTGGGCGCGCGGGCTCGGCGTCCAAACCTTCGTCGGCAGCTCCGGCCGCGTGTTCCCTTCCGGCATGAAGGCCGCGCCGCTGTTGCGTGCATGGCTGCACCGCTTGCGTGGCGCCGGCGTAAATTTCGATATGCGTCACCGCTGGTGCGGTTGGGAGGAGGATGGAGCGCTGCGCTTCTCGGCGCCGAAGGGCGTGCGCGCCGTGCGCGCCGATGCCGTCGTGCTGGCGCTGGGCGGCGGCAGTTGGGCGCGGCTCGGTTCCACTGGCGCGTGGGTACCCGTGCTGGCTGCGCGCGGCGTTCGCGTCGAACCGCTGCGGCCCGCAAACTGCGGTTTCGATGTCGCTTGGAGCGAGCACTTTCGCGCGCGCTACGCCGGCCACCCGGTCAAGGCGGTGGCCCTGGCCCACGCCGGTCCCGATGGCGTCGAGTCTCGCCAGCAGGGCGAATTCATGGTTACCGCGAACGGCGTCGAAGGCAGCCTGATCTACGCCCTGTCGGCGCGGCTGCGCGATGAGATCGAGGCAACAGGCGTCGCGCTGCTCCACCTCGATCTGGCGCCGGGCCGGGACGTGGCGCGACTGGTAGGGGAACTTTCGCGGCAACGCGGTTCGAGTTCGATGGCGAACCACCTGCGCCGCCGGGCGGGTATCGAAGGGGTGAAGGCGGGGCTGCTGCGGGAGCTTCTGCCGGCGCAGGATTTCGCCGATCCTGTTCGTCTCGGTGCCGCGATCAAGAGGCTGCCGCTGCGATTGATCGC
>JADGRR010000251.1 GCA_017880745.1 Burkholderiales bacterium | reverse complement strand
CAGTACAGGGCGTTCTGCTCTTTACGCTGGTTGCAAGCAGTGCCTTGGCGCAGGAGCGGCTGCACGTCTACAACTGGAACAATTACATCACCGACGACACGGTGGCGCGCTTCGAAAAGGCGTGCCGCTGCCGCCTGGTGCAGGACTACTACGCCGACAACGAAGAAATGCTGGCCAAGCTCGCCGCCGGGGCTGCGGGCTACGACATTCTGGTGCCTACGGGTGATGCCGTCGCGACCCTGATCAGGCAAGGCGCGCTGCGGCCGATCGAACGCGAGCGCCTGCCGAATCTGGCCAATCTAAAGCCCGAATTCCTCGGCCTCTGGTTCGACCCCGGCAATCGCTACTCCGTGCCCTACGCCTATTCAGTCACGCTGCTCGGCTACAACGAACAGAAGATGCGCGAGTTGGGGATTCCAACCGACACCTGGGCTGCGATCTTCGAGCCGAAGTACCTCGAGCGCCTGCGCGGCAAAGTCACCGTGCTCGACAGCCAGCGCGAACTGATGGCCGCGGCGCTGATCTACCTCGGCTACCCGGTGACCGACACCGAGCCCGCCCACTGGAGGCAGGCGCGCGACCTGATCCTGCGCGCCAAGCCCTACTGGGCCGCGTTCAACGCCTCGAGCTACATCAAGGAGCTGACCGTGGGCAACATCTGGCTCGCCCACGGCTATTCGAACGACATGCACACCGCGCGCCAGGACGCGCTCAAGGCCGGGCGTAAATTCAGCATCGGCTACTCGACGCCGAAAGAAGGCGCGGTGTTCGCGGTGGACAATCTGGTCATGCACAAGAGCGGGCAGCGCCCCGATCTCGCGCACCGGTTCATCGACTTTCTGCTCGAGGGCGAGAGCTCCGCCGCATTGAGCAACGCCATCGGTGCAGGCAGCCCGAACGCCGCGGCGATGCGCCTGATCCGTCCGGAGATCGCGAGCAACACCGCGATCTTCCCCGGCCGCGAGCAATTGGCCAGGCTGCAGCAGCTGCACGAGCTAAACCGGGCCGAGCGGCGCCTGCTCAACCGCATGTGGATCGAGATCAAGGTGCGGTGAGAAGAGAGTTGCGCCGCTGCGGGCGATCGACAATAGAGTATTCGCAGCACCCGCCTCACGCACCGCCTCGTGCCCGACATCGCGTAGCGCAGCGGCGCCAAATCGGGCCGAAACGAACTGGCTTGACGACACGGCCATAGCCAATCGCGCAATCTCAAGAGCATAATGCCCCCAAAGCCGATGGAGCGGCGCCGCTCGCAGGCCCGAAAACACGGCTGCGGACCGGGTGCGAGAAGGGACGGAGATTGATTTTTCAATCGCTTGTCGCAAATGCAAGACCCACGCACATCACGTTCGCTCCGCACCGACGCGCTCCCGTTCATCGCAACCGATTGAGATCCAATGAACAAACCCAAAGTCGTGTCGGTGAAGTCCGCGGACCGAGTGCTGGACGTGCTCGAACTGCTCGGCCGCAGGAGCAAGCCGATGGCGCATACCGACATCGCGACGGCGCTCGGCATTCCGAAGAGCAGCCTGACCCAGCTGTTGCGCAACCTGACCGGGAGAGGCTATCTCGCGTACGTACCCGGACCGAACACCTATGCGCTGGGTCCGTCTGTGTTCGCGCTGCAGCGCCAGGGCCGCGAAGGGTTCGACCTCGTCGCTACTGCCCGCCCGATCCTCGACAAGCTGACTGCGGCAACCAACGAATCCTCGTCGTTCAACCTCTACCGGGACGATCACGTCGAACGCATGTGCGGCGTGGATTCCCCGCAGGGGCTCACCTACCGCATGACGGTGGGGACCCGTTATCCGCTTTACTCGTCCTCGGGGGGAAAGGCCGTGCTCGCGGCGCTGCCGGCGAAGGAGCGCGAGCGCTATCTCGGCCGCGTGCGCATAGAGCGGCGCACCGAGGCGACCGTCAAGTCCGTCGCCGAACTGCGGCGTGAACTAGCAAAAATCGGCAAGGAAGGCATCGCCTACTCGCGCGGCGAGCAGACGCCTGGCATCGTTGCCATCGCCGCCGCAGTGCGGCGCCCGGATGGCTACCCCGTCGGCGCGCTCACCGTGGTCACGCCGAGCATCCGTTTCGACGCCGCGCTGCAGGCGCTGTGCATACGCGCGCTCAAGGCGGCTACGAGCGCGCTCGAACGAGAGCTCCAGGCGGGCGTGACGCCCGCGCGCTGATGCTGCCGCGACGGCGCGCCGATTCAGACGCCGCGATAGTTGACGCGCGCACAGGTGAAGTTTATACTTGAGAATCGGTTCACGGATATGAACTCAGCGCGTCAGAACCCTTACTTATATGGAGGTGCTCGATATGGAACTACGCAGGGCGGACCTGGGGAAACATCCTTTGTGGTATTCCAACCAGGGTTGGAGGGCGCGGATCGGAATCGTCTATCCCGGGGCGGGTTTCCATCACATCGCGGATTTTCACAAGCTTGCCCCCAAAGGCGTCGCGGTGGGCGCGGCCGCGGTGCCGCGGCACAAGGACGAAAGCGCCGAGGCGATGATGCATCTGGACGATAAAGTCGTCGAAACAGCCAAGATCGTGGCGGGAAGCCATCCGGACGTGATTGGCTGGATTTGTACCGCCGGAAGCTTCATGAAGGGGAAAGGCCACGACGAACGGCTGGTCAAAGAGATGGAAGCGGCCACCGGCATTCCCTGCACCACGACCTCCACCGCGATGATGGCCGCATTCAGGCAGCTGGGGATCAAGAAGCTGTCGATGTGCACCCCTTACCCGAACCAGGTCAACGACATCGAGAAAAAATTTCTCGAAGACAACGGCTTCAAGGTCCTCAAGTGCGAGGGGATGGACCTGGTCGACAACAATATTCTGGCGCATCTGCCTCCCAGCGTGATCTACCGGATGGCGAAAGCGGTCGACACGCCGGATGCAGATGGCGTTTTCATCAGCTGCACCGGAATCGACGCCTTGGATGTCATCGACGCACTCGAACAGGACCTCGGGAAGCCGGTGGTCACGTCCAACCAGGCAGCCTACTGGATGTGCTTCAAGATGGCAGGGGTCGGCGAGCCCATCCACGGATACGGCCGGCTGATGAGCGAGCCGCGACACCGGTCGGCCCAGGAGCGCGAAAAGCGTCTCACGGCGGTTTGAGGGGGCGACGCATGAAGACCATTCGAAGCGTCGTGCTCTTCGCCATGGGCCTGCTGTTCGCGGGCCTCGCTTTGGCCGAATATCCGGAGAAACCCATCACCATCATCGTGCCGTATCCCGCCGGCGGGGTGATGGATCTGACCGCGCGCGCGCTTGCCGACAGCATGACGAGCCACATAGCGCATCCCGTGATCGTGGTAAACAAGACCGGCGCCGGTGCGACCATCGGCGGCGCCGCGGTGGCCACGGCGCCGCCCGATGGCTATACGCTCGGTTTTTTTCCGGTGGCAGCGGCGGTGCCGGAAGTATTCAGGTTCGCCTACAGCGCCCCGTATTCGAGCAACGATCTCCTGCCGGTCTCCGCTGTTGCGGCGACCGCGATGTCGTTCGCGGTCAAAGCGGATTCGCCGATCAAGTCGATGAAGGACGTGATCGAATTGGCGCGCAAGAGCGGCGGCCTGCTCATCGGAACGCCCGGCAAGCAGACGTTGCCGTCGATGATCATGGTCAAGATGGCGGCCAAGGAGGGCGTAAAGCTCGATGATGTGCCGTTCGGCGGTGACGCCAAGACCCTGCCCGCGCTGCTCGGCGAGCACGTCCTGGTCGGGGCCATCGATTACGCGGCGCTCAAGCCCTCGGTAGAGGCCGGAAAAATCCGCGTGCTGGCGGTATGCACCGAGAAGAGGATAGACCTTGCGCCGGACGTTCCCACCGTGCTCGAGCTCGGCTACGACCTGCCATACGTCTCCTCGCTCGGCCTGTTCGGACCCAAGGCGCTTCCCGAAGCCGTGGCGAAGAAGCTCGATGAGCTGGTCGCGAAGATCGTCAAGGAGCCGAAGTTCGCGCAGCGCATGAAAGAGATGTCGATCCAGATTTCGTACAAGGATGGAGCGACGTATCGGCAGGCCCTCGCAAGGGACCGCGACAATCTGGAGACCTTCTTCACGCAGCAGGGCATGTACAAAAAATAGGGCGTATAAGAAAACGAGGGGATACCTCCCCTCGTGCGCCCCTAAATCACGCGCCTAACGCAATTCTGTTAGGCGCTCTCAGAAACTTACGGAGCCGATGACATGAAGCAAAAACCAGCACCCGTACTCGAACCCGCTCGCGCAACGCCGATCCTGGGCGAGTACGAAATAGTGGTTCTGGGTGGCGGACCGGCGGGAATCATCGCTGCCGCGGCGGCCGGGCGAACTGGCCGCTCCACCCTTCTGATCGAGCGCTACGGCTTCCTCGGCGGCGCCGGGACCGCAGCGGGGGTGACGAATTTCTGCGGCCTGCACGCCAATGTTCACGGCGAGCCAAAGCGGGTCGTGCACGGGCTCTCGACCGAGTTCACCGACCGCATCGACCGCCTGGGTGGTCTGAACGCGCCGCACATGTCGCTCGGGGGCAAGATCACCGCGCAGGCTTACGACACCTCAGCCTACAAAGTCGCTGCCGACGAGATATTGGCTGCCTCAGGCGTCAAGATTCTGTTCCACGCGATCGGGGTCGGCATGAGCAAGCGTTCGCAGGGGCAGATCGACACGGTGCTGATCGAGAGCAAGTCCGGCCGGCACGCGATCCGCGGGCTCATGTTCATCGATTGCTCCGGCGACGGCGATCTTGCCGCCTGGGCAGGCGCACCCTACGAGGTCGGCGACAATTCGGGAAACATGCTCTATCCGTCCAGCCATTTCCGCATCAACGGCGTCGACCCGGTCAAGGCAGGCCGGGCCTGGGAGATCATTCCCAAACTGATGGAAGAAGCGGAAAAGCAGGGCCGCAAGTTCCCGCGCAAAGGCGCCCTGGTGCGGCCGCAGAAGAATCCGATCGAGTGGCGCGCCAACGTTACGCAGATCAAGAACCCGGACGGAACGGCGGTCAGCGGCATCGACGTCGAGCAGCTCAGCTACGGCGAGATCGAGGGGCGGCGTCAATGCTTTGATGTGTTCGAGTTCATCAAGAGCGTCACCCCGGGGTTCGAGAACAGTTACATCGTGGACATCGCGCCGCAGATCGGCATCCGCGAAACGCGTCGCGTAGTCGGCGACTACATGGTGTCGGAGAGCGACGTTCTCGAGTGTGCGAGCTTTGCCGATTCGATCGGCGTCAACGGCTGGCCGATCGAGGCGCACGTTCCCGGCGCCGTCGTCCTGAAATTTCCGAAGATTCCCGAATCGCGCGGTTTCAACCAGCTGCCGTACCGCATGATCGTGCCCAAGAACGTCGACAATCTGTTCGTCGCC
>JADGRR010000250.1 GCA_017880745.1 Burkholderiales bacterium | reverse complement strand
GGATGCACGAGGACCTGCGGCACTGGGCGGCTCTCTACGGCGCCGCCTTCGAGCGCAATCCCCATTTCCCGATCAACACGCTGACGCTGATGCGCGGCGCGGTCGGCATGCAGACGCGCGGACCGGATTTTCACAATTATCTGGAGGCGATTTTTTACGCCATGTGGGCGGAGCCGCGCAATCTGGGCGAAGCGCAGGAGCTCGCAGCAGTGCTACGGCGGGCAGGAATTGATGCCGACGCCTTCCAGTCCCTGGTGAACGATCCGGCGGTAAAAGAGCAACTCAAGAACAATACCGAAGACGCGGTGGCGCGCGGCGTTTTCGGCGTGCCGACCTTCTTCGTCGGCGAGGAGATGTTCTGGGGACAGGACCGGCTCGATTTCGTCGCCGAGGCGCTGGCCAGATAGGCGGGCTGTTCTTAGAAAGCAAATCCTGCGCCTCGCTCAGGATTACAAGAACAGAGCGCGTTGCCCCGGCGAACCGCGTCCGCCGCGTGTTCCTAATCCGGTATCAATCGGGAACCCGGCTTGACGCGGGCCGCGAGCCTGGCGTCGGTTTTCAGCACCCCTACTTCGTCGCTAAGTATGTGGACGGCTTCATTCAGCAGAACGTCTTTGGCATTCTTCCGCACTTTTTCAGCCGCCAGTTCAATGGCGAGATTGCGTTCATTAGCCTGCAGGCCATCATCCCGAAGCGCACTGCCCTTCCCCGGCGCGGGATCCTTGCCAACCATATCCTCGCGGGCGTCGTTGCCAGTATCCGTCCGTGATTCGCGGCACGTAAGCCGAGCCTCCTGGGCATCCCGTTCATTGCGCCGTGCGGCTTCGTTCAGTGAGACCAGGTTCTTCCTGCGCTGAAGCTTGAAGTCGGCGATGTCTTGCTGCAGGTACTGGAAGTCCTTGTCCTTCTTCACACGGGCCTCATGCAGCGTCAATAGAATGGGTAACAGACCTTTCAAGTCGCCGGCCGGCAAATAGTCTGCCGCCTTGATCTGCGCCCAGGGGAGTGCGTTGTCGAAGCTGGATTCGCCAAAGTTCTCCGCATCGGAAACCGCAGGGAAGAGGATATCCGGCATCACGCCGCGCAATTGTGTCGTACCTCCATTGATGCGGAAAAACTGTGCGACGGTCATTTTCAGTTCGCCGAATTGCGGTTTTTTGTTATTGGTGAATCGATCGAGATTGATCATGGTTTGCACGGTGCCTTTGCCAAAACTCGGTTCGCCGATAATCAGGCCGCGGCCATAATCCTGGATGGCGGCAGCAAAGATCTCCGACGCCGATGCCGAACCTCGGTTAATCAGGACGCCAAGGGGGCCATCCCAGGCGACACCGGCCCGGGTGTCGCTCTCGACGGAGATCTCACCGCTTGCGTTGCGCTGTTGCACCACTGGCCCCTTGTCAATAAACAAACCGGTGAGTTCTACCGCTTCGATCAATGAACCACCGCCATTATTGCGCAGGTCGATCAGTACGCTGTCGACCTTTTCCTTTTTCAACTCGTCCAGCAGACGGGCCACATCGCGGGTCGCGCTTTTGTAATCCTGGACGCCTTTTTGTCTGCCTGCGAAATCCTCATAGAAGGAGGAAAGGGATATCACGCCGACGCGGCGGGTGGCCTGCCCGTCCATTGTGGAGCGGACCGATGCTTTAGCGGCCTGCTCCGCCAGACTGATCGTTTTCCGAATCAGAGAAACCAGTTTGTGTTTGCCATCGGGCCCGGCGTCGGCCGGGAGCACGTCGAGCAGGACGACCGAGTCTGGCGCGCCGCGAATCAGCGCAACAGTGTCGTCCAGGCGCCAGCCCAGGGTGTCCGTCATGACGCCGCTTTCGCCCTGAGCGACGCCGACAATGCGGTCCCCGATTTTCAGCTGGCCCGAGAGACTTGCAGGCCCCCCCGGTACCAGTTCCCGTATCGTGGTGTATTCATCCAACTCCGCCAGCACTGCACCTATCCCGACCAGGGAGAGTCTCATCGAAATGTCGAAATCCTCTGCTGCCCGTGGTCCCATATAGTTGGTGTGGGGCTCGATGGCCATGGTGTAGGCGTTCATGTATGTCTGGAAGGCGTCTTCGCTCTTTAACCGCCCGATGCGCTTCAGGAAATTGTCATAACGCTTATCAAGTATTTCGACGATGCTCTTGTCAGCCTTCCCGGCAAGCTTGAGCCGTAGCCAGTCGTTCTTGACCCGCTTGCGCCACAGCTCGCGCATTTCCGCTTCGGTTTTCGGCCAGATTTCCTTTTCCCGCGCGTATTGGTAGCTTTCGTTCTGCTGGAAATCAAATCCCTTTTTGAGCAGTGTGCGCGCATACGCAAAGCGCTCCGCCGCGCGATGCTCGTAAAGATTGAAAATGGCGAATGGAACGCTAAGGTCTTCCTTGAGGATGGCGTCGCCGAGCTTGGTCCGGTCGCCTGAAAGACGGTCAATGTCGCCCTGAACGAAGAAAAGCTTCTCGGAATCAAGGGATTTCAGATATTGGTCGAATATCTTCGCCGACAACGCGTCGTCAAGTGGCATCGCCTTGTAGTGGTAACGAGCCAGCAGTTCAGCCGCCAGGTGTGCCGCCTGAGCCTCTTGCTGTACTGGTTTCAATTCTGGCGGATACGACGTTCCGGCGTCGAGCGCCGCGCCTTGCGCTGCCGTCGCCAAGGCAAAGACTACTATCCACAGCAGGTTCCGTTTCATTCGTGCTCCATCTCAAGGCGCCAAAATGCTCCGCCGGTAGTCCGTAAAATTCAGCCCTGGTATCGGTGCCGAACTGGGTTGGACCCCTGTTCCGGGATTTCGTTGCCTGGCGCGGCAAAATAATAATCAAGCGGCGCATGGCGTCTGCAACCAGCCTTGGCGGCACTTTACTCGAAATTCAACCGTTCCTGAAATAGCCCGGGCGCCATCGCTGCCCGAGCTGGTGACTGCCTTTCCACCCGGCCGCCCTTGCCTTGACAATACTTGCCTAGGCAATTAGCATCGGTTCCCCGTTCCGCACGCCGCTTGCCGATGCAGCCGATCTACGACATCGAGTCCTTCCGCCCCAGCCAGGGAGTCGGCGCCTTCATCGGCCGCGCGCGCCGCACCATCGTCGAAGCGATCGACCGCAAGCTCGCCCCGCTGGACATCAGCCATGCGCAATGGATCGTGGTCATGCTGCTGGGCGACGGCGCCGCTTCCACCGCGGCCGAGTTGTGCAAGATCCTGATCTACGATCCGGGCGCGATGACGCGGCTGCTCGACCGGCTGGAGAAAAAAGGTGTGTTGCGGCGCATGCGCGCCAACGGTGACCGCAGGACGGTGCGCCTTGAGCTGACGGCCGGCGGCAAGAGACTCTATCCGAAAATACTCGAAGCCCTGGTGGAAGTGTTCAACCGCCTGCTGTACGGATTTTCCAAGAGCGACGTGCAGCAGCTCGAACATCTGCTGAAGCGCATGGTCGCAAACGCGTGATCTCGACCCGGACCAGCAACGACATGCTGCGATCGAGACTCCGCGCCTGCCTCGCGTACGCGCTCGCCGCCGTGTTCGCCACGGGCTGCGCCAGCTTCGACGGGCTCGCACCGAAGGCCGTTCAGACCGACGCTGCCGCTCTGGCGGTGGGCCAGTCGCTCGCCGGCGCCAGGCTGGCGCCGACTGCCTGGCCGTCCAGCGCCTGGTGGCAGCGCTTCGGCGATCCGCAGCTGGATGCCCTGATCACCGAAGCGCTCGCGGGCAGCCCAGGCATCGGCGGTGCGCAAGCGCGGATCGACCGCGCCGTCGCGCTCGCGGCGAGTTCCGGCGCGGCGCTGGCGCCGCAGGCGAGCGCCAGCGCCGATATCACGCGCCAACACTTTTCGGCGAACGGCATTTTCCCGCCGCCGATCGCCGGTTCCTGGCATACGCAGACCCAGCTGGCCCTGAACTTCAGCTACGAGCTCGACCTGTGGGGCCGTAACCGCGCGGCATACGATGCCGCGCTCGGACAGGTCAAGGCGGCCGAGGTGGACGCTTATGCGATGGGGCTGCTGCTCTCGTCCAGCGTCGCGCGCGCCTACGCGCAGCTCGGGCGCAGCTTCGAGCAGCTCGATCTGGCGCAGGCCACGCTGGCACAGCGCCAGGCGATTTTCGATTTGATCCGCCAGCGTGTAGGCGCCGGACTCGACTCGGACATCGAGCTGAAGCAGGCCGAAGTATCGATCCCGGCCGCGCGAGCGCGCATCGCCCAGTTGGAGGAGGAAATCGCCCTCGGGCGCAACCTGCTGGCGGCGCTGCTCGGCCAGGGTCCCGACCGCGGCCTCGCGATCGCGCGCCCGCATATTCAGGCGCAATCCATTTCCTTGCCTTCGGCGTTACCGGCAGACCTCCTCGGCAGGAGGCCCGACGTGGTGGCGCAGCGCTGGCGCGTCGAGTCGGCCCGCCGCGACATCGACGCGGCGAAGGGCCAGTTCTATCCCAACGTCAATCTCAGCGCGCTCGTAGGCGTGCAGAGCATCAGTTTTTCCAAGCTTCTGTCCTCGGGCAGCGAGGTTCCGGCATTCGGCCCGGCGCTGCGGCTGCCCCTCTTCGACGGCGGGCGTCTGCGCGGCAATCTCGCCGCGAGGGACGCGGACTATGACCTTGCGGTGGAGCAGTACAACCAGGCGCTGATCGACGCCTTGCGCGAGGTGGTGGACCAACTGGCGTCGCTGCGCTCGGTCGATGCGCAGCGCGTCCAGCTCGACCGCGGGCTTGCGACCGCGCGGCAAGCCCACGAGCTCGCACTCGCGCGCTATCGCGCCGGCATCGGCAGCTACCTGCAGGTGCTCGCCGCCGAGGCGCCACTGCTCGAGCAGCAGAGTTTGCAGGCGAATCTGCGCGCACACGAACTGGAACTTTCGATCAGCCTCATCCGCGCGCTCGGCGGCGGGTTCGAGGACACGGGTGCCGCGGGCGCGTCCTGAAGCGGCAGGAAAAAGGACCCCTGAATGAACGACAAGGATAAAGCTACTGACAAGCCGCAGAACGGCCGGCGCGCGCTGCTGCTTACGCTCCTGATCGGCCTGTTTCTCGCAGCGGGGATCGGCTACGCCATCTACTGGGCCCTCGTCGCCCGCTACGCCGAGACCACCGACGATGCCTACGTCGGCGGCAACCTGGTGCAGATCACGCCACAGGTGTCCGGCACCGTGCTCGCCATCGGCGCCGACGACACCGATTACGTCAAGGCGGGCCAGACCCTGGTCGAACTCGATCAAGCCGATTCCCGCGTCGCCCTCGACCAGGCCGAGGCGGCGCTCGCGCGCAGCGTGCGCCAGGTGAGAAATCTCATGGCCACGACCGGCGAAATCGAGGCGAACGTGGCGCTGCGCGCAGCCGAGCTCGCGCGCACCCGCGCCGACCTCGCGCGGCGCGCGCCACTGGCCG
>JADGRR010000249.1 GCA_017880745.1 Burkholderiales bacterium | reverse complement strand
GAGAGGACCAAAACGCTGCGAGCGGCGCCGCGACTAATGCAGATACTGCGTGTTCTCGCCCGGCACCAGTTCCTAGGAGCGTTGTTCGGCAGGAAACATTGGCCGTCGCCGAAGGAAGTACGGGAAACCTTCGAGGAACTGGGGCTGGTCTTTCTCAAACTCGGACAAGTGCTCGCGTTACGGCGCGACCTGCTGCCGGCCGCCTACACCGATGAGTTGAAGTTGTTGCACGACCAGTTGCCGGCGATGGGCATTGAAGTTGTGCGCGCGAAGGTAGAACGCGAGCTGGGCGCCCCGTTGGCTAAATTGTTCTCGGCGTTCAGCGAAACGCCGCTTGCCGCCGCAACCATTGCCCAGGTGCATGAGGCGACCACGCGGGACGGGCGTCACGTGGCGGTGAAAGTGCAGCGACCCCGCCTCAAAGCAATAATCTCCACGGATATCGCGGCACTGAATTACCTGGTAGGGCTGGGGGTGGGGCTGTTTCCGAGTCTGCGCGCCGTTGATCTTCCAATTATAGTGCGTGAATTGGCCAATAGTCTTCACCGGGAGACCGATTTTGGTCGCGAAGCGCGCTCCATTGTACTCATTCGCGCAGCGCTGGCCGATGTCCCTGACCTCTGGATACCGGATGTCATCGCGGAGTATTCGGGAGACACCGTGCTTACGATGGAGTACTCGGCCGGCGAGCGGGCGGATCTCTACGCGAAGGCGCATCCGGAAGCGATGCCGCGGGTGGTCAACACCCTGGTAAAGCTGATGCTGCATTCGATCTTCGAAGAAGGCTTGTTTCATGCCGACCCGCATCCCGGCAATGTCTTCGTTCTGCCGGATGGGCGGCTCTCCCTGCTCGATTTCGGGAATACGGGCGATCTTGACGAGCCGATGCGCGAATCGCTGACACTCCTGCTCGAGGCGGTCGTCAAAGGCGATGCGCGGGCCGCCACCGAGGCTTATCTCGAAATGGCACCGGCGAGCGAAAAAGTCAACCGTGTGGCGCTGTTGGTGGACATAAAGGCAGTCCTGTATGAAATCCGCAGGACCCAGCTGGCGGATGTTTCAATCGGCAATGCGTTCGAATCACTGCTGCGTGCCGGAAGCCGGAACGGGGTACACAATCCCGGCGAGTTTGTCCTGCTGACGCGCGCTTTCGTCATCCTGGAGTCGATGATAGGCCAACTCGCCCCGGGATATAACCACATGGAATCGTTTCGCGAAGAAATCTCACGCCTGACTGCGCAGCACTTCTCGCTGGCGCGGATTAAAGGAACGACAAGCAAGCTTGCACGCGAAATGGAGCGCTTGATAGTCGATGCGCCCGGCGACACGCGACGCATCCTCCGGCGTTTTGCCGAAGGCGATCTGGGCCGACTTCCGGGTCTGGAGGCCCTGGGGCGCCGCTTCAGCCGCAATCTCGAACGGCTCACGGGTGCCATCGCTTTCGCGGCCCTCGTGATTGGCGGCTCGATGCTGCTGATGACTCCGATGGGCGGCTGGCATGACACTTTCGGCGAAATGATGATTATCAGCGGGTTTGTCGGGACTATGACCATCTATATTCGTGCCTTGCGCCGCGATCCTGACCAACGTTGACGCGCCTTCTGCATGCGCACGCGGAGATTGTTCAGGTAACGATGACAGTTCGAACGAAATCGCAACGCCCAAGGCCAATCTATAGTTCCACCACCTAAAGGAGTCGAATCATGTACGGGTTCAGCACTCAGCTAAAGATACCGTTCGACGCCGCCGTGGCGAAAGTTACCGAGGCCCTGAAAAAGGAAGGATTCGGCGTGCTCACCGATATTGATGTCAAGGCGACGCTGAAATCCAAGCTCAATATCGAACGCCGGCCATATCGCATACTCGGCGCATGCAATCCCCCGCTCGCGCACCGCGCGATCGAGGCGGACCCGGACATCGGTTTGTTGCTACCGTGCAACGTGGTCGTGCGCGAAGAAGTCGATGGAACCATTACGGTTGCATTCATGGACCCCGAGGCCGTGTTGCAGTTGGTCGACAAACCCGAAGTGCATGCCCTCGGCAACGAAGTACGGGCACTTCTGCAACGGGTCTGCGCGAGCCTCAAGGCGTGACGCCGGGACAAGACTAGGGCGCGCAGCATTAAGGGACGCGATGCGCATCATGACGACGCCCGGCGTTATGGCACGTGCAGGTCTCTGGTCGGCCCTCGCCTTCGTTTTGAATCTGGCGTGGGAAATCGCGCAGGTCCGGCTGTATACGATCTGGGCCGAGGCGGATCGGTTGAGTGTCGCCTGGGCACTGCTTCATTGCTCCGTGGGCGACGTGCTGATTGTCCTCGCGATGTACGCGCTGGCGGGCAGGGTGCTCCGGCGTGCGGATTGGCCGGCGTCGCGCCCGTGGACCGGCGGCGCAATTGTCGTGGTCGGCGCGCTGGCTTTTACCGCATGGAGCGAGTGGTACAACGTCTATCGCGCCGGCAGTTGGGGCTATACGGCGAGCATGCCGACGATCTTCGGGATTGGTCTTTCCCCACTGCTGCAGTGGCTGATCTTGCCGCCGTTATTGGTGGTAGCCTACCGGACGCTAAGGCCGCTGCTGTTCGGCCAGCACAAATAGCGTAGCCCAATTCCGACACACGATTCTACGAGGGGCCGACAATGAAGGCAGATCCGAACGATTCGCACCCGGCCCGCGCTCACGCTCATCCGCACGTGGCTTCCGCACACCCAGACACCGCACCAGCGACGAGCGGTACCCGTTACACCTGCCCGATGCATCCGGAAATCGTGCGTGACACGCCGGGCAGTTGCCCGAAGTGCGGCATGACGCTGGTGCCGATACTCGAGGCCGCCCCTCGCGCCGCCGAGTATACCTGCCCCATGCATCCGGAAATTCGCAGCCCGAAGCCCGGCAGTTGCCCCAAATGTGGCATGGCGCTGGTGCCGGTCGCGGGTACCGGGGAAGCTGACGATTCCGAGTTGCGCGATCTGACGCGGCGGCTGTGGTCGGGGGTCGCCCTGTCGATCCCGCTGGTGGTGCTCGCGATGTCGCCGATGGTCGGCATCCATGATCTGTTCGGGCTTCAGCCGCGGCCACGCGGCTGGATCGAGTTTGTGCTGGGCACGCCGGTGGTGCTCTGGGTCGGCTGGCCGATCCTGCGCAAGTTCTGGTTCTCGCTCGCACATCGCGCGCTCAACATGTACACGCTTATCGGGCTGGGAGTGGGGCTCGCATACGTATTCAGCCTCGCCGCCGTGCTTGCGCCCGGTTGGTTTCCGCCGGAGTTTCGCGAGCACGACGGTGCGGTCGGCACCTATTTCGAAGCGGCGGCCGTGATCGTGACCCTGGTGATGCTCGGCGACGTGCTGCAGCTGCGCGCAATGGGCAAGACCAGCCAGGCAATTCAGCAATTGCTGCAACTCGCGCCCAACCTCGCCTGGCGCCTGCGCGACGGCGGTGTCGAGGAGCAGGTGCCGCTCGACACCGTGGCCGTCGGCGACCGGCTGCGCGTCAAGCCGGGCGAGAAGGTGCCCGTCGACGGCACAGTGCTCGAGGGCGCGAGCAGAGTGGACGAATCCATGATCAGCGGTGAACCGATGCCGGTGGCCAAGGCTGAGGGCGACAAGGTGAGCGGCGCAACCGTGAACGGCAACGGCTCACTGCTTATGCGTGCCGAGCGCGTGGGCGCCGACACGCTCTTGGCGCGCATCGTTCACATGGTTAGCGAAGCGCAACGCACGCGCGCGCCGATCCAGCGGCTCGCCGATATCATCGCCGCATACTTCGTGCAGATCGTGGTGGGCATCGCCATCGTGACGGCGCTCGCGTGGTGGTTCTTCGGTCCCGAGCCGCGATTCGCATACGCGTTTCTGAACGCCGTTGCGGTGCTGATCATTGCCTGTCCGTGCGCGGTCGGACTCGCTACGCCAATCTCGATGACCGTGGCAATGGGGCAAGGCGCGCGCGCCGGCATCCTGTTCCGCAATGCCGAGGCGATCGAGCGCATGCGCGACATCGACACCGTGGTGGTGGACAAGACCGGCACGCTAACGCTTGGCCATCCGGCACTGACTGATTTTATCGCCGAGGGCATTGCGGAGGACGAAGCGCTCGCGCTGGTCGCAGGTGTAGAGCAGCTGTCCGAGCACCCGATAGGGCTCGCGATCGTCGCGGGCGCAAAGGCGCGCGGCCTGACACCGCAGCCGGCCGGAGCATTCGATGCAAGCAACGGCCTTGGCGTGCAAGCCGATATCGACGGCAAGCGCGTGCTCGTCGGCAGCCGCAATTTTCTCGCCAAGGAAGGCGTCGATACGCAGCGTTGGGAAGAGCGTGCGGAAGCCTGGCGCGCGGAAGCGAAAACGGTGGTGTTCTTCGCTGTGAACGGTGTTGCCGCCGGGATCGCTGCGGTGGCCGATCCGATCAAGGAAAGCACACTGGGCGCGATTGCGGCGCTCAAGAGCTCGGGCGTGCGCATCGTAATGCTGACCGGCGACTCGAAGCGCACGGCCGATGCGGTCGCGCGGAAACTTGGCATCGACGAAGCGCTCTCCGAGGTGCTGCCCGAGGATAAGGCCGGTCACGTCAAGCGCTTGCAGGCCGAGGGGCGCAAGGTCGCGATGGCCGGTGACGGCATCAACGATGCGCCGGCGCTCGCCGCAGCCGACGTCGGCATCGCCATGGGCACCGGCACCGACGTGGCAATGGAGAGCGCCGGCGTGACGCTGGTGAAGGGAGACTTGCGCGGCATCGCCCGCGCCGCGGTGCTGTCGCGCGCCACGATGCGCAACATCCGCCAGAATCTCACGTTCGCGTTCGGCTACAACGCGCTCGGCATCCCCGTTGCCGCCGGCGTGCTCTACCCGGCTTTCGGCTTGCTGCTGTCGCCGGTCTTCGCCGGCGCCGCCATGGCGCTGAGCTCAGTGTCCGTGGTCACCAACGCATTGCGGCTTAACCGCGTCAAGTTATAGACTTGGCGCATTGCAGCGCCGCCTCCTTCAGCACGTTGTTCAGCTCCAGACGCTGAAAGATTACGGAAATGTAATGCCAGCGTCAGATAGCTGTCGGTCCCGGGAACGCATGATGCTGACACGCTGAACTGTAGCCGGACGGCCGTCAACAGTTGGCGTGTTGGCCGACATTACGATCATTAACCCGAGGATATGGACTCATGAAAGCCAGAATGCTTATTCTTGCCGCGCTCGCATTGACGCCGATTGCGGTATTGGCACACGATGACGCGCATCAGGGAATGACCCCCGGCACGATGCACGGAAAGGCCGAGGGCGGACATTCGGGGGATGGCGGGCATGCGCAGGGGGTGGGCAAGCCCGGGGATCCGAAGAAGGTCTCACGCGCCATCCAGGTGGCAATGAGTGACGACATGAAATTCACGCCTGCGAAGATCGATGTGAAGCG